>JAADHP010000098.1 GCA_013151785.1 Nitrospirota bacterium
ATTGTGTCCATCC
Organism: Nitrospirota bacterium; assembly: GCA_013151785.1. Lineage (GTDB taxonomy): Bacteria > Nitrospirota > Thermodesulfovibrionia > Thermodesulfovibrionales > JdFR-85 > JAADHP01. The sequence continues at coordinate 14 of JAADHP010000098.1, forward strand.
TATCAGCGATGCTCAATACAGCGCCTGTATCAGTGGAGGGAAGCTCTCCGCCCGAGTGTTTTGGCAGATACTGTTCATAAAGGGCTGTGGCCACCTCCTGATCTTCTCCCTGTGCCTCAGCATAGTATTTGCCCATGAGTCCCTGGAGTTCGGGGAATTCTCTCACAACTCCTGAGACCAGATCTGTCTTACACAGCATTGCTGCCCTCTGTATCTTTTCAGGCTTCACTTTAACAGTAGCGGCTATTTGAGATGCAATGGCTTTGATCCTCATCACTTTGTCATAGAGTGAACCAAGTTTTTCATGAAAGATTACGCCCTTCAGGTCGTCAAGTCTGTCATGAAGGGGTGTTTTCAGATCATCTTCATAGTAAAAACGGGCATCCTCGAACCTTGCCCTGATGACTCTCTGGGCTCCCACACGAACAGCCTCCTCATTGTCCTCTGATGTGTTGCTGACCACGATGAAATGGTTTATCAGGTTTCCGCTTCCATCCTCTATTGCAAAGTACTTCTGGTGGTCTTTCATGACCGTGATAAGCAACTCCTTGGGAAGTTTGAGATACTCCTCTGGGAATTCACATAATACTGAAAAGGGTTTCTCCACAAGGAAGTTTACCGTATCAAGCAGTTCGTTGTCGATTCGTATCCTTCCGCCAGCCTTCTGAGCGAGTTCATGGAGTTGTTGTTCTATTGTTTTGCGTCTTTTGCCAGGGACGACCACTACACTGTTTTCTTCGAGTTTGTTTATGAAGTCCTCTACAGACGAGAAGGCGAAGGCTCCTGGATTCAGAAAACGATGCCCATAGGAGAGATTGCCAGTTCTGTATCCATCGATTTCGAAATCCACTACCTCTCCGTTGTAAAGGGCAGAGATCCATTGTATGGGTCTTACAAAACGGATATCCAGGTCAGCCCATCGCATGGATTTGGGCAGGTGTAAACCCAGGATCAATTCTCTTAACATATCAGGCAGTAAGGTCTTTACCTCTTTACCTTTTTCTTCAACCTCAACCATTATGTATTCACCTTTGTCTTTTTTGCCAATCCTCAGGTCTTTTACATCAACACCCTGTGATCTGGCAAACCCGATGGCAGCCTTTGTGGGATTGCCTTCACTGTCAAAGGCCACATGCCTGGGAGGTCCATATATGGTTCTTTTATCACTGCGCTGCAGGTCTGAAATCCCCTTTACTATCAGGACAAGTCTCCTTGGAGTTCCATAGGTTATAATTTCCCCGAAATCTATTCTTAAGGCCTGGAGCTTCTCTCCGGCACGGTTCTGCAGCTGGTCTAACAGCCCCTGTACAAAACGGGCGGGGATCTCCTCTGTGCCTATCTCTAACAGGAGAAACCCTTCTTCTGGAACAGCAGGGGACGTTGCAGAAGGAGGTGCTGTGGCAGTCTCCTCTATTTCTTTTATTTCTGTGAATCTCTTCTCACGGAGAGGGAATCCTTTCTCCTCCCTTTGCTGAAGATATGCCTCTGCCGCAAGCTTTGCAAGTGCCCTTACCCGTGCAATATAACCTGTCCGTTCAGTAACAGAGAGTGCTCCCCTTGCATCAAGGAGATTGAAGGTGTGAGAGCACTTGAGGCAGAACTCATAGGCAGGCAGGACAATGCCCTCATGGATGAGTCTTTTTGACTCCCTTTCAAAGTCATCAAAGTGTCTCCTCAGCAGATCGACATCTGCAAGGTCAAAGTTGTATTTGGAACATTCCACCTCTTCCTGGTGATGGATCTCACCATAGGTAATGTCATTGGACCATTTGATATCGAATACGCTTTCCACACCCTGCAGGTACATGGCGATCCTTTCAAGCCCATAGGTTATCTCTACAGAGACCGGTTTCAGGTCTATGCCACCCACCTGTTGAAAGTACGTAAACTGGGTGATCTCCATCCCGTCAAGCCATACCTCCCAGCCAAGTCCCCAGGCGCCAAGTGTTGGTGATTCCCAGTCGTCCTCAACGAATCGGATGTCATGCTTAAGAGGGTCAAGCCCCAGTGCCTTAAGACTGTCAAGGTATATCTCCTGGCTCTTTAATGGAGAGGGTTTCAGGATCACCTGATACTGGTAATAATGCTGGAGCCTGTTGGGATTTTCACCATACCTTCCGTCAGTGGGACGGCGCGATGGTTCAACATAGCCAACCCTCCACGGCTCAGGACCAAGCACACGGAGGAAGGTGGCAGGATGAAAAGTGCCAGCGCCTACTTCAATGTCATAGGGCTGTAGTATGAGACAGCCCCTTTCTGCCCAGAACTGATTGAGGGTATTAATTATATCCTGAAAATACATGATTTGCTCCTCTGAAACATGGTGTACCCAAATCCAGATGTAATATAACTAAAAAACTACTTGAAGCAGTGGTATGGTAGAGTCTGAACGGTTTAGAATTTTGCACAAGATTCACCTGGAGGGTGAACCTGATTTTCTGAAGCCCTTCAAAGGCAATACCTGTGTGCCTGCTTTTGTACAGACCTTTTTCTATCGGCATTTTTGTGTTATTCCCATTCAATGGTACCAGGGGGCTTGGAGGTTATGTCATATACAACCCGGTTTATCCCTTTTACCTCATTGATTATCCTGTTTGATATCTTAGAAAGAACCTCATGTGGGATTCTTGCCCAGTCGGCAGTCATACCATCAAGACTGACCACAGCCCTTATGGCAAGTGCATAGTCATAGGTGCGTTCGTCTCCCATCACTCCCACTGTCCTTACAGGCAGCAATACAGCAAAGGCCTGCCATATCTCTCTGTACAGGCCTGCCTTTTTTATCTCCTCAAGCACAATTGCATCAGCATCGCGAAGGATATCCAGTTTTCTTTCAGTGATTTCACCAAGGCATCTTATTGCAAGCCCCGGTCCTGGAAAGGGGTGTCTCCAGCAGATCTCCTCAGGAAGGCCCAGTTCTTCGCCAATCTCCCTGACCTCGTCTTTAAATAGCTCTCTCAAAGGTTCTATGAGTTTTAGTTTCATTACCTCAGGAAGACCTCCCACATTATGGTGAGACTTGATGGTAGCCGAGGGACCTTTAAAGGATACACTTTCGATTACATCTGGATAGAGTGTTCCCTGTGCAAGAAATTCAGCACCTTCGATCTTCTTTGCCTCCTCCTCAAAGACCTTGATAAACTCCTGTCCGATAATCTTTCTTTTCTGCTCTGGATCAGTAACTCCCTTCAGCTTGCTGAGAAATCTCTCCTTTGCATCCACAGCATCAAGCCTTATATGAAAATGTTTCTCAAAGGTGTCTATTACCTTGTCTGCTTCACCCTTTCGGAGCAGTCCGTTGTCAACAAATATGCATGTTAGATTTTCTCCAATGGCCTTATGGACAAGCAGGGCTGTGACCGATGAATCCACACCTCCACTAAGGGCACAGATAACCCTTCCACTACCCACCTGTCTTCTTATGTCTTCAACAGCCCACTCGATAAAAGATGCCATCTTCCATGTGGGGCTGCATTTGCAGATATCCATAACAAAGTTCTGAATTATCTGTTTACCCTCTACTGTGTGCACCACCTCTGGATGAAACTGGAGTGCATAGAATTTCCGCTCAAAATCTGCCATTGCAGCAACAGGAGAGTTGTCAGTATGTGCAATGGGAATAAAACCGGGAGGACACTTTTCTATCCTGTCGGCATGGCTCATCCATACCACTGACCTGTCAGAGATTCCCCAGAGAAGGTCTCTGTCGTCATCTATAATAATCTCTGCCCTTCCATACTCTCGTCTTGCTGCCCTGGAGACCTCTCCACCAAGTAGATGGGCTATAATCTGCATTCCATAACAGATTCCCAGCACAGGAACGCCCAGATGGAATATCTCAATAGATGGGATAGGCGCGTCTTTTTCATAAACACTGGAAGGTCCTCCGGAGAGGATAATACCTCTGGGATTAAAGGCTTTGATCTTTTCTATGTCCACATTGAACGGGTATATCTCTGAATATACCTTGCATTCCCTCACCCTGCGGGCTATTAGCTGTGTGTATTGTGAACCGAAGTCGAGAACTAATATCTTTTCTCTTTCCATTTGTTACCACTCAGGTCTGTAGTTAGGTGCCTCTTTGGTTATTATTACGTCATGGACATGACTCTCTCTTAGACCGGCATTTGTAATCATTATAAATCTTGCCTTCTTCCTCAACTCGTTTAGGTTCTTGCATCCGCAGTAGCCCATGCCTGATTTGAGGCCACCCACAAGCTGATGGATGCTCTGCGACAGAGGACCCTTGTAAGGTACTTTTCCTTCAACACCCTCTGGAACGAGCTTTGACCGTTCCACACCCTCCTGTCCATATCTGTCACGTGCGCCCTGTTCCATTGCCCCAAGAGAGCCCATGCCGCGATATACCTTGTAACTTCTGCCCTGATAGAGTATTGTTTCTCCAGGGGATTCATCAGTACCGGCAAAAAGACTTCCTATCATTACGGAATGAGCCCCTGCTGCGAGGGCCTTTGTGATATCACCTGAATATTTGATCCCGCCGTCTGCTATAACAGGAATCCTGTATTTCTTTGCCACATTGTAGCATTCCTTGATAGCTGTAAGCTGGGGTACACCTGCACCCGCAACCACCCTGGTAGTACAGATAGAGCCCGGTCCAATACCAACCTTGATTGCATCAGCACCTGCCTTGATAAGGTCTTCAGCACCCTCCCTGGTTGCTACATTGCCTGCGATGATATCCACACCAAATCTTTTTTTGATTTCCTTTAATGTCTTTATTACAGCATCACTGTGACCATGTGCTGTATCTATAGCAATAACATCTGCACCAGCTCCTATAAGCAGTTCTGCCCTCTGGATAGCTTCCTCTCCAACACCTACTGCAGCACCAACCCTTAATCTGCCCAGGTTATCCTTACAGGCATTGGGATACTTTTTCCTCTTCTCTATGTCCTTGATCGTTATGAGACCCTTGAGTTTCATATTCTTATCCACGATAGGCAACTTCTCAATCTTATACCTGTGCAGTATCTCTTTGGCCTCGTCAAGGGTTATATTCTCCTTTGCAGTTATCAGTTTATCCTTTGTCATAACCTCTTTTGCCTGTTTATTCATGTTTGTTTCAAATCTCAGATCCCTGTTTGTCAGGATCCCAACAAGGGTGCCCTTTACAGTTACCGGAACTCCTGATATCTTGTAATGGGACATCAGTTCAAGAGCCCTGCTTATGGGTGTTTCAGGGGTTACTGTGATGGGATCAACTATCATCCCGCTTTCAGATTTCTTGACCTTGTCCACCTCAAGGGCCTGCCTTTCAGGAGACATTGCCCTGTGAATGATTCCGAGACCACCCTCTCTGGCAATGGCTATTGCCAGGGCAGATTCTGTGACCGTGTCCATTGCCGCGCTGACAATGGGTATATTCAATTGGACATTTCTTGTTAACAGTGTTGATATGTCCACATCTTTTGGAGTTACATTGGACTTTGCTGGTAATAATAAGACGTCATCAAATGTTAGACCTATTGGTACCTTTTCCTGTAGCATATGCACCTCTTAATATATTTGTTGTTATAAAAAATAACGGGTAATTGATATTAAAAGTTGTCCTGAAAATGATATTTATTTCTTTTCCATCTCCCCATTATGGTGGGGGATAACCTGTGCAGGAATGACCTTCCAGAGCTAAGAGTTAAAAGACAACCATTATTAAGTAAAAATTTTAACATTTTGTGTTCTTTTAAGGCAAATTTGAAAGACTGCTGATTTATTCAATAATAGAAGTACAACTGACGTCAAAGTCTTGACAGCAGAAGGAAAAGTATTTTAAAGTATGTTAAAATTTCACCATAACAAAAACACGGGAACCTGCAATGAACAGAATACTGGTAATAGATGATGACCCTATTGTGAGGGATATATTAAGTGATTATCTGAAACAGGAAGGTAATGAGGTTGTAACAGCAGAGGATGGGAGGGCAGGGCTTGAAAGATTAAAGGAAGATCAATTTGATTTAGTCTTTCTTGATCTCAAGATGCCAGGGATGGATGGACTGGATGTATTTGAGAAGGCGAAAGAGACAATAAACGCTGATACCCCCACCATTATAATCACTGCTCATGGAACCATTGAAAATGCTGTGCAGGCAATGAAGCTGGGTGCCTTTGATTATATTACAAAGCCTTTCAGACTTGATGAGATTGGCATAATAACCAGAAGGGCACTGGAGGTAACAAAATTAAAAAGGGAGAATCTGCGATTAAAGAGAGAGTTGAAGAGAAGGTACGAGTTCCACGGTCTTATAGGTTCTTCTCCAGAGATGCACAGGGTGTACTCATTAATTGAGAAGATTGCAGACACAGACAGTACCGTGCTTATAACAGGAGAAAGCGGTACAGGCAAGGAGCTTGTAGCAAGGATTATACATTATAACAGTTCAAGGGCAGAGAGGAATTTTGTGCCGCTGAACTGTGCAGCAATACCCAAGGATCTTCTTGAGACAGAACTCTTTGGTCACGAAAAAGGTGCCTTTACAGGTGCTACCACCACAAGGATAGGGAGATTTGAGCTTGCCAATGGTGGTACACTTTTTCTTGATGAGATTGGTGAGCTTGATCCGTCCCTGCAGGTAAAACTGCTAAGGGTGTTACAGGAAAGAGAGTT
>JAADHP010000034.1 GCA_013151785.1 Nitrospirota bacterium
CTGATTTTCTCCTCGGAGCATGCCACGGATGGCATGCGAGAATGACTGAGAAGGCAATACCTGTATGCCTATAAAGTTGACTGGATACTCAATCACTATTTTAAGGAATCTCTTTCCTATTGACAAAATAGGTTTAAATGGGTTATATAATAACATCCCTCAGGACTCATTTCGCATTTGTTAATTTTCATCTCTTTATATTATTATTTAATATCCTTATTACTTTTTCTGTAAAATGTTTCTGTAAAATTACCATTATGAATGCAGAAGAGGAATTTCCCAATAAGGAGGTGTTAGGATGGCTAAAATCAGAGTGGCTATTATTGGAGTTGGAAACTGTGCAAGTTCCCTTGTTCAGGGGGTTTATTATTATCGAAACAGGAGCGAGAAGGATGCAATTGGCCTGATGCACTGGGATTTAGGGGGGTATCTTCCTGGAGATATAGAGTTTGTGGCTGCCATAGATATTGACAAAAGAAAGGTGGGTAAGGATCTGTCAGAGGCTATTTTTGCTCCGCCGAATTGTACCACTGTATTTCATAGAGATATTCCTTCAATGGGTGTGAAGGTGGTGATGGGTGAGGTCATGGATGGTGTAGCACCTCATATGAGGGATTATCCCGAGGATGAGACCTTTGTTGTATCAGAGGAAAAGGCTGTGGATATAGTCAAGGTCTTAAAGGAAAGTGGGGCAGAAATAGCATTGAACTACTGTCCTGTTGGTTCAGAGAATGCTACAAGATACTATGCTGAATGCTGTCTGGAGGCAGGGGTGGCCTTTATAAATTGTATGCCCGTGTTTATTGCTTCTGATACCAAGTGGGCTGAAAAATATAAGGAAAAGGGGATTCCCATCATAGGAGATGATATCAAGGCACAGATAGGTGCCACAATTACCCATAGAACACTGGCCAGGCTCTTTGCTGACAGAGGGGTAAAGCTTGACAGAACCTACCAGATGAACACAGGCGGAAACACTGATTTCTTGAATATGCTGGCAAGGGAAAGGCTGAAGTCAAAAAAGATATCCAAGACAGAGGCAGTGCAGTCTGTATTATCTGAACCTCTGGAGCCCAAGAATATACATATTGGACCATCTGATTACATACCATGGCTTAAAGACAACAAGATATGTTTCTTAAGAATGGAAGGCCGTATCTTTGGAGATGTGCCTATGAATATTGAATTGAGGTTGTCTGTGGAGGATTCACCTAATTCAGCAGGTTGTACTATAGATGCCATAAGATGTGCCAAGATAGCCCTTGATAGAGGGGTGGGAGGTCCCCTGCTTTCCATATCTGCATATACAATGAAACACCCTCCCCATCAGTATCCTGATAATGTAGCCAGGCAGATGGTAGAGGAGTTTATTGAAGGCAAGAGGGAAAGGTAAGGATGAAGGCTGTTATTTTGGCTGCTGGTATGGGAAAACGGATGAGGAGTCCTGAGTCAGGCGAGCCAAAGTCTGCAAAAAAAGTGCTCGGACTTCCCATAATAAAAAGGGTCATACTTTCTGCGCGCAGGGCGGGCATTAAGGATTTTATTATAGTTGTGGGCTACCTTGCTGAAAGAATCAAGGAGATATTGGGTGACGGAAAGGATCTAAAGGTAAACATAATGTATGTAGAAAACAATGAATGGGAGAAAGGCAATGGCGTATCACTGCTGAAGGCAAAGGCTCATATAGATGATGATAGGTTTATTCTAATTATGGGAGATCATTTATTTGATCCTGCCATGATTGAGGATATAAAGAGAATACAAATCAAGGATGATGAGGCGGTGCTAATGGTTGATTTTAATCCAGCACCCTGTATTGATCTGCAGGATGCAACAAAGGTCAAAGTTAGAGACAATCATATAGAAGAGATCAGCAAGCAACTGGTGGAGTATGACGGGGTTGACTGTGGAATATTTCTGTGTGGAAAAGGTGTATTTGCCGTATTGGAAGAGGAGATAAAAAGGGGAAGGGAAGGTATTACCGATGCGATGAGTGTTCTGGCCATGAATAACAAACTCCTTTCTCTTGACTCAAAGGGTAGATTCTGGCTTGATGTTGATACCGAGGTGGCATTAAAGAATGCAGAAAAGAACCTGCTAAAGGGGCTCATAAAGCCCACGGATGGTATTGTTTCCAGATATATAAACAGACCCATATCACTGAGAATATCCAGGATACTTGTCAATAAAACAATAAAGCCAAACACGATTTCGGTGATTAGCTTTATTGTTTCTGTAGTATCTGCACTATTATTTTCCATTGGCAACTATTTCAGTACATTGATTGGTGGTTTGTTGGTTCAGTTTTCATCCATTCTTGATGGATGTGATGGTGAGGTTGCACGGCTGAAATTTGAAGATAATGAGTACGGTGCATGGTTCGATGCAACCCTTGATAGGTATGCTGATGCTATAGTGATATTTGGCATTATTCTTGGACTACTCAATTACAATTCAAACATGGTAACCTGGATATATGGATATCTTGCAATCACAGGAACATTTATTACCAGTTATACTGCAACCAAATATGATGCCTTGCTGAAACTGAAGAAAAACACCACCTGGAGATTTGGTCGGGATATCCGTATGTTTATTATTATGATAGGTGCTGTGTTGAATGAGATGTATTATCTGCTTATTGCTCTCGCCCTTCTGACAAATATTGTTTCACTGAGACGTCTTTATGTCTTCAGAGAGCAACCAGCAGGATAGATATTAGTCCACTTCAATCACTATTTCTTCTTCGGATTTTACCTCTATAAGTTCCCTCGGGTCGTCTAATATGCGTCCTATGATGTTCACCTCACTTGCAGGAACGGGATCTGGCCCGGTGCTTAAAGGAGTAGGCCCAAAGAAGATGGCAATTGCAGAGCCAGGTGGCCAGTATCCGATATCTCCTATCCTGACCCTGGTTGTAGCTGTATGATCAAGGGAGCCTTTGTAGGGAACCTCAAAATAGAACTCATCTCCCCACACATTAAATCTTCCCCTGAAAGGTAGTATGGAAAGGATGCCCTTTGCTGTATCTGTATCATAGAGTTCCGCCTTTAAACTGAGATGTCCAATTTTGATTCTTATTGGGGTGGCCACTATAATACCCCCTCGATCTTTTGTATCAGTTTTTTTGATGTCCAGTTCTGTTCGCCAAAGAAGATATCCACTATCCTGCCTTTCTTGTCAATCAAGAATGTGGTAGGTATGGAGAAGACATTGTATTTTTTTGATACCATGGCATTGTTATCATACACTACAGGAAAGGAAGGAGACAACTCTTGAATAAAACTCTTTACTTTCTCAGGGGTTCTGTCAAGGGAGACGGCAAATATAATAAGGTTATTGTCTTTGTATTTTTTATACAGACTGTCAAGACTCTTCATTTCCTCTCTGCAGGGAGGGCACCAGGTTGCCCAGAAATTCAATAATATGACCTTGCCCCTGTAATCCGAAAGTCTGAAGGGTTTACCTGCAAGATCATTAAGCAAAAAATCAGGTGCAGTTCTGCCCTTCAATTCTTCTATAGCCCATGGATTGGCAGAGGCATTGTTAGAGACAAAACTAATCCATAATATAAGGCATGTTATTGTTATCTTTTTCTTCATAGTCCCGTATAATTATTTGTATTATATCACAAAAAATATATATCACTGTCCAAAAAGATTCCATAGGAAAGATGAAAGGCAGGGTACAATTGATACAGTCAACAGTAAGCAGTAAATGAGTGGATGAGTAGATGGGCGGATGGGTAGATGAGTTAATGGGTAAATGAGTAGATGGGTGGATGGGTTAAAAGATCAGTGAGCGGTGAGCAGTCAGGAGTAAGAAGGGGGCAACATCTTTGAAAAATAAAAAAATCCTTCTGAAACAAGAGGTGAAGAGGTGGTTCATCATCCCATTAATGCAATAGAATTTAAAATTATAAAAAAGCAGGAATCTTTTCAACCTTCTGATGACACACAAGGTTGATAGTGAATGTCACTGTCGGTATTGCTACATGGGTCTTCTTCACCACCTCTTCACCTCTGCAAAGCAGCATCTGTGCCTGACCTTGCCCTGCCATTGAATACAGGTTCTGGCAGAGACTAATCCTGTGGATTGCATTATTTTTATGAGGTACCCTGCCTTGTTTCTATACATTTTGGACCGTTTGAAACATAAATTGATATTTGTTTTTGTATAATAGATTACTGTTCTAAGAAATGTCTAAAATCAAGAGAGGCCTTTTATACCTTATAACAGGACTATAAAGATATCATGAATCATAAGAATGAAACCATATTGCTTGCCCATGGAAGTGGTGGCAAGGTTATGTACGAGCTTATACATGATATTATTGCCCCTGCCACAGGAATGAAGGTATTTAATGATTCAGCCACCATTGACCTTGGAGCATTCGAGGGTCACACAATTGCCTTTACCACTGATAGTTATGTGGTTTCGCCCATCTTTTTCCCTGGTGGGGATATTGGAAAACTGGCAGTATTCGGAACGGTCAATGATCTTGCCATGGTTGGGGCAGAACCAAGGTGTCTCTCTACCGGCTTTATAATCGAGGAGGGATTTCCCATATCGGATTTTATAAAGGTGCTTGAGTCCATAAGAGAGGCATCAGAGGAGGCAGGGGTCAGGATTGTAACAGGCGATACCAAGGTGGTCAACAAGGGAAAAGGTGATGGAATCTTTATCAATACCTCGGGGATTGGACTTGTACGTGAGGGCATAAATATATCACCATCAAATATAAAGATAGATGATAGGATTATAGTAAGCGGAACGATTGGTAATCACGGAGTCGCTGTAATGGCTGAACGTAACGGGCTGTCCTTTTCTCCACCTGTGGTCAGTGATACACGGCCCCTGAATGGAATACTGGCTAAAATACTGGACAGGTATGGCACTGAAATACATGCTCTGAGAGACCCCACACGAGGGGGGCTGGCTACCACCTTGAAGGAGATGGCCATTGAAAGTTCTCTTTGTATAGAGATTTACGAGGAAGCCCTGCCGGTGAATCCGCAGGTTGCAGGGGCATGCGAGATCCTTGGAATAGACCCCCTCTATGTGGCAAACGAAGGCATATTTGTTGCATTTGTAAACGGCAATGTGGCAGAATCTATAATTGATATTCTGCATGGTCATCCCTACGGAAGGGATGCAAGGATTATAGGGAAGGTTCTGGATACACCTTCTGAAAAGGTGCTTTTAAGGACCAGACTTGGAGGTACGAGACTTGTGGAAATGCTCCCTGGAGAACAATTACCGAGGATATGTTAGGGGTGGTCTTATTAAGGATTTAGAAGCTTACTATATACTCAGAGTGAAGGACAGAGAGCCAGAGAGTGTAATGAGTTATAAAGAGGCGAAGGGGCTGATAAAGAGGGAGTTTCTTGCGCAGCAGTGGCAGGCCACTGCTATAACTTTATCGCTGGATTTGGGTTAAAATAAATATAGAATGATGGAAAAAGTTGTTCTTAGATATAAAGACGGAAGAGTAAAAAAGGGTTATATCGTCTTCTTTTCTGAGAACGCAGACCACGTTGAAATTAAAGAATACAAGACAGAGAGGCATATAAAGGTAGAGATGGATGAGATAAAGGCATTGTTCTTTGTTAGATCCTTTGAGGGGGATCCAGGATATAAAGAGAAAAAGAGATATGACAAGAGGGGTGTGAAGGCAAAAAAGGTTTTTGTTAAATTCAAGGATAAAGAGACGGTCCTTGGTTATATTGATAGTGAATTGCCATGGGATAAGGGATTTTTCCTTGAAAAAGAACCTGCGAAAGGCAAAGGATTTTACATATTCCCTGTGGATGAGGGAAGCAATAATATCAAGATATTTATTGTTGCCTCATCAGTAGAGGATTTGACATTAATATAACCCATATCCAACTATAAAGATTAAGGAGAAGAGATGAAAAAAACATTAGTGATTCTGTGTTTGCTTGTCTTTGCCAGATACTCTGCTGCAGCAGTGGTTATTGACAGGATTGTGGCTGTTGTAGGCAGGGATGTTATTACCTGGAGCGAGTTGTATAAAAGCATGGAGTTTGAATTCTCTGATAAGATTGCCGGCTTGTCACCTGCAGAGAAGAAGGCTGTTCTTGAGAGGTTTCAGAATCAGTATCTGGAAAAAATGATTGACCTCAGAGTTCAGCTCAATGAGGCAAGAAAGATGAATATAAATGTCACAGAATCTGAAGTAAACAGATCCATAGCAATGATAAGGAAGAAGTATGGATTGAATGAGAAGGAATTCATAAAGGCGATAGAGGCCCAGGGGCTTACCTATGATGAGTATAAAGAGAGGATTTATGAGCAGATACTTGCCTCAAAGGCTGTTAATCTTGCAGTGGCAAGTAAGATAATAGTGACTGACGAGGATATAGATGCATACCTTAAGGAGAACAAAGGTTCGTCAGCAGAAGGATACAGGTTGCGACAGATATTTCTTGTGAAACGTTCTCCCGAGGACAACAAGAGAATTCTTCAGAAGGTTAAAGTAATAATGGAGCATTTGAAAAAGGGTGAACCCTTTGATACGGTTGCCCTGAGATACTCGGAAGGTCCAAATGCCTCAAGGGGTGGTGATCTGGGATTTATAAAAAAGGAAGACCTTGCTCC
>JAADHP010000023.1 GCA_013151785.1 Nitrospirota bacterium
AACACCTTCCTCCTTCAGTCTCTCATTAATGATCTCCTCATTCAGATTGGAAGGATTTTCTGACAGGATCTTGTGGAAGGAAAACAACTCATCCATGGTAAGTCCTGACAGAAAGGTTACATAGGCTATATTCAACCTGTTCAGATGCAGGGCAAACTCACGGAAAACAGGATTCTTCTTGTCCAGGTAGTATTCGTCTACTACAATGGTGTCCTTTGCAATACCAAGATTTATTTTATCTCTCAATTCAAGTAATCTCTGCAGATAATCATATGCCTTTGAGAGGGATTGTTTAACAGCAGGATGCTCCCGTGGATAAATGGATACATTTCTTCTTGATATGTTCAACTCAATGATGGCATCACTTAAAAGCCTTGTATCAAGAGACGAGTCATCTCTCTTTTCAACCATAGAAATATATTAACACATATTCATACAAAAATGACCTCACCAAATAAGCAGCCAGAACTTAAAAATAATTTATATAATAAAATCATCTGAGGTCAGGAGTACTTTTTGGCTGTCCTATTTGATATCGAAAAGGATCTCCCTTTCTGTGGAAAATTGTATCTCATGGAGATGTTTATATACACCATTCTTTTTCAATAACTCCTCATGTGTACCCTGCTCCACAATCATACCATGATCAAGCACAATAATCTTTGAAGCAATCCTTACGGTGGAGAGACGATGGGCAATCACTATGGTGGTTCTGTTTTTCATAAGTGAGTCAAGGGCCTTCTGAACCATCATCTCAGCATGTGTATCAAGTGAAGAGGTTGCCTCATCAAGAATCAGGATAGGCGGGTTCTTCAGGATCGCCCTCGCAATGGACAGTCTCTGACGCTGTCCGCCCGAGAGCCTTACCCCCCTTTCTCCAATCATCGTATCATAGCCATGAGGAAGTTCCATTATGAACTCATGGGCATAGGCAGCCTTTGCAGCCTCCTGTATCTCCTCCTCTGTGGCGCCAGGTCGTCCGAAGGCAATGTTTGCCCTTACCGTATCATTAAAGAGTATAACGTCCTGGCTCACTACTCCAATTAATCCACGAAGAGAAGATATCCTGAGTTCCCTGATATCTAAGTCATCAATAAAGATTGCTCCATCAGTGGGGTCATAAAACCTCGGCAACAGATCAACGAAGGTGGTTTTGCCTGCTCCACTCTGCCCTACAAGGGCAATAATATCACCTTTTCTGATCTTCAGATTTATGTGTCTCAGGGCATATGTTTCTGATGTGGGATATCTGAAGGAAACATCTCTGTATTCTATACTCCTGGTGAATTCCTCTATCTCTTTGTCACCATCTTTCTCCCTTTCGAGTACAAGGAACTCGTTTATCCTGTCAATGGATGCCCTTGCCTGCTGAAGACCATTGTGAACCTTTGCAAGCCTCTTTACAGGCGTATATATCATGAATATGGCTGCCAGGAATGAAAAGAAGTCTCCCGGTGTTATTGCACCACTTACAACAAGTCTGCCACCATACCATATCACAAAGGTTATTCCCAGACCTCCTACGAATTCCATAAGAAGAGAGGTCGCCTCAACTATTCTTGTGGATCTCATGTTCTCACGATAATAATCCTGGTTCCTTTTCTTGAAAAGGTTTATGAGCGCCGATTCTTTACCAAAAACCTTTATTATCTTGATTCCACTGAATGTCTCTGTTAGCAGTTCTGTTATCACAGAGATTTTCCTCTGTGCCTCCTTGGTCACTTTTTTCAATCTTTTACCGAGCCTGCCCACTCCATAAAAGGCAAAGGGAAGTACCATCAGGGAGAGCAATGTAAGGTCCCATCTCCTGATAAAGGCAACCACTGAAAGGGCTATAACAGTCGTGCCCTCCACAAAGAGGTCCTTCACAGAATGGGCAACCACCTTCTGCAGGTAACCTGTATCATTTATAATCCTTGAAAGCATCAAACCTGTTGAACGCTCGTTGTACTTTGAAAGGGGCAGAAAGGTTATGTGGGTATAAAGCCTGTTTCTCATGTCTCTTACCAGTTTTGCACCCACAGAGGTCATGAGATAGGAATGGGAAAAATTGAATACACCCCTTATAATATAAAGCAGAAACACAGAGAGGGGTATCAACAGGAGATACTCCCTCTTCTTCTCTATAAATATCCCATTCATGGCAGGCTTGACAAGCCAGGCAAGGGCGCCATTTATGGAGGATACAACCAGACTAAGAACCACTGCCAGAACAATCCTTGGCCAGTAGGGTTTCACCAGGATAATGATGCTCTTGAGTCTACTATCTATCCCCTTTTCTCTGTCCATCCTGCAAGCTCTCCTATCATCTCAGCCACTCGTTCTGATGCCCTTTTATCATAATAAACATTCCGTATTCTCTGGAAGGCCTCTTTCATGTATTCCCTTACCTGTTCCTCCTTTATCAATCTCTCGATTTCATTCAATACGTTTTCCCTGTTTGCCTTCCACTGTATCAGTTCCTTTACTATTTCTCCACCATAGAGGATATTGACAAGGCTTATATATTTAACATCAACAACAATCCTGCCTATCAGATAGGTGAGGGGAAAGAGTTTATAAACAACAACCATGGGTACACCTATCAATGCAGCCTGCAGAGTTGCAGTGCCAGAGGCAATAAGGGCAAAATCTGCTGACATAAGTGCCTCAGTAGAATATCCATCAAGTATCTTTACACCTTTATCCTGTAATTTCTTCAGCATTGCTGAATGCACCTTTCTGTCGATATTCGGGGCAAGGGGAAGTGCATACTGTAGTTTCTTGTATCTCTCTGAGAGTTCTGTTATAACATCAAGATAAAGGGGTAATAACCGTTTTAGTTCAATATTCCTGCTACCAGGAAGTATGGCAAGGACATCTCCCTCACCTCTCAAACCAATAGACTCTCTTATGAACTTTTTACTTCCTTTGATCCTCTGGATCTCCTCCATGATAGGGTGCCCCACAAATTCACAGTCAGCACCTCTCTTTTTATAGATCTCCTCCTCAAAGGGCAGGATAACAGCAAGTCTGTCTGTCAATGATATAATGGTCTTGATCCTCCTTTTACGCCATGCCCAGACCTGAGGGCTCACATAATAGAGTACCTTCAGTCCCCTTTTCTTGACAGCCTTTGCAACCTTGAGATTAAAATCAGGAAAATCTATTAAAACAACCACATCCGGTCTCTCTTTATCAAGACACCTGATAATATTATTATAATTCTTTTGCAATTTACTGAGAGACGAAAAGGTCTCTGTAATACCAAATGTACCTGTTATCTCACCTATCAATCTCACACCTGCCTGTCTCATCCTGTCTCCACCTATGCCATAGACAAGGAGGTCATTGTACTTTTCAAGGAGTTTCTGTGCAAGGAGAGAGCCATATAATTCTCCTGAAGCCTCACCACTTACTATCAATACCTTTTTCTTATCTTCCATCTTTTCTGTCATTGTACAACACTTATAGGTACTGGTACAAAGGTAAGAATAAATATTATCAATGCCACATATCCCATTATCTGTCTGCTTTTTGGTAATGGTTCTTCCCAGAACACAACAGGTGGGTGGTCAATTCCCAGGATAAAGAGCAGAAATGCCCATACAGCCCTTCCCTCCCAAAGATAGTTCCTGAGGGTGTTGAATATACCAGAGGAAAAGATATCACTGTAGAGATACAGCCTTGAAATGCCCACAATGGCAAGGGTGGTGGCAAGAAAGAAGGATATCCTTCTGTGACGCCTCTGTCCAAAGAGGGCATAGGCAATATGACCACCGTCAAGCTGACCTATGGGAAGGAGGTTCATGGATGTAACAAAAAAACCAATCCATCCAGCAAAGGCAACAGGATGAAGAAGTATGTCCTTGCCCTCTGGTGGAACACCCAGGATTATCCTTGAAAGCAGACGGAAAAGTAATGAGTCACCCAGGACAAGCCCCACATGCTCAGAGGAAAGATCCACCACAGAGGACAGACTCAGCCCATAGATACTTACTATCAGGGCCACTATAAATCCACCGATTGGGCCAGAGGCTCCGATCTCTATAAGGGCCTTTCTTGTAGCTATGGGTGACCTCATCTTTATAAAGGCACCAAAGGTGCCAAATATAGAGGGAGCCGGAATAAAGTACGGTAATGAGGCCTCTGTATGGTTTATTTTAGAGGCAAAATAGTGAGACAGTTCATGGGTCAGCAAAATTGCCAGCAATGAAACAGAGAAGGGTATCCCCTCTACAATCCTTGCAGGTTCTGAAAAGATATTGATTCCCTTCTGTAATGCCCCTGCCATCAATGTGGACAACACAGTAAGCACAAAGAGTATAAGCTGTACAGTATAAGCTTTCCTTTTCATAACAGCATAGCCTTCAGGTCGTACTCATAGGCATCGGTAATTCTGACATCTAAAAATTCTCCAGTTTTTATTTTGTTCTCTGAACATGACTGCCCTGAAAAAGGGATGTTTCCGGACATACAATTGTCTATTATAACAATTCCATCAATCTCTGGTGCCTGTCCATAGTATCTTCCAGCAATCAGGTCTTCAGAGACATTATCAATAAGTATCCTGAATCTTCTGTTTAACAAATCCCTGTTCTTCCTGTATGATATCTCAGCCTGTGCCTTCATTATCTCATGAAAACGCTCCTGTTTTTTTTCTTCAGGAATCTGCTCTTTTATTTTGCAAGCCTCTGTACCCTCCTCAGGGGAATATTTGAATGCACCAAGCCTGTCAAACTCCATCTCCTTAATAAAATCCAGCAATCTACTGAACTCCTCATCACTCTCTGAGGGAAAACCAACAATCACGGTGGTTCTTAAAACCACCCCTGGGATGTCCTGTCTGAGTCTTTTTATCAGTCTCCTGAATAGTTCAGGAGAGCCTGGCCTTCCCATCAATCTGAGTATCCGCTCTTCTGAGTGCTGAATGGGAATATCCAGATACTTGCAGATCTTATCCACCTCTGCAATGGTTTCTATCAGGGCATCATCAATCATTGTAGGGTACAGGTAAAGCAATCTTATCCAGAAGTCCCCCTCAATTGAGGCAAGCTCCCTGAGAAGTCTTTCAAGCCTGTAATTACCAGTATCAATACCATAGGAGGTAATATCCTGTGCTACAAGGATTATTTCCTTGACCCCCTCCCTAACAAGCCTTTCAGCCTCTTCAAGGATACGCTCTGGTGCATAACTCTTCAGCCCTCCTCTTATGGAAGGGATTATACAGAATGTGCATTGTCTATTACACCCTTCTGCTATCTTGAGATATGCATAAGATGAACCATCCTCTTTATACGACAGCCTTCTGTATGAGACATCTCTATTCCTGTCAGGAAGGCTTAAAAAATCCATTATCTCCTTAAAACTATCCACCCCGAATACCCCGTCCACTTCTGGCAGTTCCTCTATCATTTCTCTCATGTACCGCTGTGCAAGACAGCCAAAAACAAGCACCTTCTGACATGGTTTCTTTCTGTTCAGAAGGAGAAGGATATGCTCAATGGATTCCTCTTTTGCATCATTTATGAAACCACATGTGTTTATCAGAATCACGTCTGCCTCATCAGGGCCTGGTGCCTCCACAAAGCCTCCCTGGAGCAATAAAGACGATAATGATGATGAATCGACCTGGTTTTTGGGGCAGCCAAGGGTGTGGATGTAAAATCTCTTCATGGGAGGGATTACTTTATCTTCAGCATTCTGTCAAGGGCTGTAACTGCCCTGACTCTGATATCCTCGGGAACCTTTACCTCATTCTTCATCTCCTTCAATGCCCAGAGTACCTTCTCAAGGGTGGTCTTTTTCATATTAGGACATATCATGTCCTTCCTTAGAGGATAGAAAACCTTATCAGGGTTTTCCTTTCTCAGTCTGTGCAAAAGACCCACCTCAGTTCCCACGATAAACTCTCTCGCAGCAGACTCTCTTGCAAACCTCAGCATCCCTGATGTGCTTGTTACATGGTCTGCCTGTTCCAGCACCTCAAGCCTGCATTCCGGGTGTGCCATAACCAGTGCATCTGGATGTTCCTTCCGTGCTCGATCCACATCCTCTGCCCTCACCCTGTCATGTACATGGCAGAATCCATCCCAGGTTATAATCTCCTTGCCGCTGTTTTTCTGTGCCCACGCAGAGAGATTCCTGTCTGGTATGCATATAACCCTGTCTTCAGGAAGGGATTCCACAACCTTCACTACATTTGCTGAGGTACAGCATATATCACTTTCTGCCTTTACATCAGCCGTGGTGTTTACATAGGCAACAACAGGCACTCCAGGATACTGTTTCTTCATATCCAAGAGGGTAAATTCATGGGGAAATACAAAGGTTGGTTGAACCTCATATCCAGGAAAGGTCTTCCACACCTTCCTCGTACCTGAAACCCTTACCATGTCAGCCATGGGACAGTTGGCATCAAGAGAGGGTAGCAGAACAGTCTTTTCAGGAGAAAGAATGGATGCACTCTCTGCCATAAAATTCACACCACAGAATACAATCACATCGCAATCCACTGATGCAGCCTGCCTCAAGGGAATCACCCACAAAATCAGCTATATCCTGAACCTCATCACGTTGATAATTGTGAGAGATTATTATGGCCTTTCTCTGCTCTTTGAGTCTGAAGATCTCCTCTATTGTCTTTTCCTTCAAACCCTCTCCAACTCCTTCCTGACTTAAAATGAAGATATATTTTCGAGATAGACTGGTGAATTTGTAAACAATATGGTCCCATCACTCAGCACTATTTTATAAATCCTGTCCCTTGACCTTTGAGAGGAATATCCTGTACCTGTATAATTATACATTATCTCTTTAACATATCCCCTTGTTTCACTGAAAGGCGGTATACCACCAAAGCGTTTTACAGTGGTTGGCCCGGCGTTGTAGGCTGCAAGGGCCTTTTTGATATCACCAAAGTAATCAATCAGTCTTTTAAGATATCTTACACCAGCATCCAGATTCTCTTCTGGATCAAAGGGGTTTTTTACACCAAGCAGCCTGGCAGTTTTGGGCATGAGCTGCATCAAGCCCATTGCTCCGCTTCTGGATACAGCATAGGGATTCCAACGGGACTCCTTTTCAATAACACTCTTTACAAGCCCTGGCTCAAGGGAATATTTTCTGGCTATCCTTTCAGCAAGGCCTTTAAGATAGGCCATACTGTAATAGCCTGCCGATGATGCCTTTTTGCCTTCTTTCTTTCTTATAACCGTTACCTTATATCTATCAGGCATAACATCAGTAAAATGAACCACACCCTGTTCATCCACGTACCTGTATATGGTGGTAGCATGGATAGGGGAGAGGATACATAACAAAAATATTACTATAAAACAATTTCTTAGCATAATTAAATATAACACACTTTATATTTTTGCTGCAATTCTTCAAAATAAAAAGATAAAATTACCAGAAATAAGGCCCATCCACTCAAAAAGTCTTACATTATAACAAATCCTGATTTAATTATTCAGTCCTCTTCTTCCTTATAAAAAAGGATACCACCCCCTTCTCTTCTTTGGAGCCAATAAGTTCCTGCCCCAGCCTTTTCACAAGTGCAGGGATATCGATCCTTGCACCAGGGTCAGTGGTTATTACCTCTAATATTTCGCCCTCTTTCAATGAATCAATAGCCTTTTTTGTCTTCAACACCGGCATGGGACAATTGAGCCCCTTGGTGTCTATAACATAGTCTGCCTTAATATTAACCATAAATAAATCCTCCTCAAGAATAACATCCAGTACAGGAAGGGGGGTACTTTTTTATTTAAGCTTTTTGATAAGCTCATCCACTGTCACAGCAGGCATTGAAAGCAATTGTACAGTACCCCTTGAACCAATCTCAACAGACATCTTCACCACTGTTTCATTATCCGGAGCCTCCACAATATTCACAAAGTCATAAGGCCCCAGCACTGCAAACTGCTCCTTTACCTTCACACCCATGGATTCAAGCTCTTTGTTAACCTCCATTATCCTCTCAGGTTTTTCCTTGAGGGTCTTTCTACCCTCATCAGTTAATGTACTTAAAATCACATAATATCCCATTGTCTCCTCCTGAAAAGTCCCCCTTCCCTGTATATTATTTTAACCTAATTATCTGGATTTTTGTTTGATTTTATTTTCCTACTCAAATCCGGCTGTAAGAATAACAACAAGTTACGAAAACTGCCAGAATACTCCGACCTCTGGTCGGGGAGCTTCACTTAAAGCATTGCTATAAGTCTTTCGATAGATCTGGTTTCCTATTCATCCTGACCTTCAATCAACTCCTCTGCCATGGAAGTAATGGTCTGGATAACCTGAGTAAGTGGAATGCCCCTTTCACGGGCTATCTTTTTGCAATCTTCATATTCAGGCGAACACCTTGTTCCACCGGGAGATTGTACTAATTTAAATCTCACCCTGCCCCATTTCGTCTCAATCTCTCTGATCTCTCTATCCAGACACTGTCTGTAAAGTTTCCTGAATCTAACACCAATTGTAGTAGATTCACCAAGAAGAATTTCTGTCATCTCTTCAAGCTTATCTTCATCACACAAAACATTTAATATTACACCTGGACGGGATTTCTTCATGATAATCTGGGTGAGATACACATCAAGGGCACCTTTTTCAAAAAGCCTCTCCATCAGGTATTCGTAAACCTGTGGATTCATATCATCAATATTGGTCTCTATATGAAGAATGCTATCCCTGATATTTTCCTCCTTGCCTTTCCTGCCTGTTATTGCTCTCAGGACATTGGGGTATCCCTCTATATCCATAGAGCCAGCACCATACCCGACAGATTCGATCTCCATCATAGGTATGGTATCAGAGGGTTTGAAGGCTGTAGAAAGTATCACCGCACCTGTAGGAGTGGTCAACTCTCTCTTTATTCCTCTGGAATACACAGGCCAGCCCCTGAGCAGCTCCACGGTTGCAGGTGCTGGAACTGGAAGCACTCCATGTTCAGTTTCCACCACTCCTCCACCAAGATTTACAGGAGAACACAGGGCCTCCTCAATACGTAGATAATCAAGACAATAAAAGGTTCCCACAATGTCTATGAAACAATCCACTGCTGAAAGCTCGTGGAGGTGTATCTTTTCTGGGTCAGCACCGTGAACCTTTGCCTCTGCCTCAAAAAGTTGTTTGAAGGCTTTCAGTGAAAGGTTCTTAACCTTGTCAGGAAGATGTGATCTCCTGATTATCTCCCTTACGTCCTTGAAATGTCTGTATGGCCTGTGCTGTGTAACAATTATTTCGATCTTGCATGCCCTGAGTCCTGATTTCTTTACCTCTTTCTTTTCCATCCTGTACCCTTCAATATCAAGGCCTTTCAGGCCCGAGACCAGTTCTTCAAAGGGCACACCAGAGTCCACAAGTGCTGCAAGACACATATCACCACTTATACCTGAGACACAATCAAGATAAAGAATCCTGTTTTTCATAATAGACATAGACCTTACAGACTATAGACTGTAGAGTATATTATACGCTAAATATCTTTTCTAAGGCTATTTATACCCAAATCCAGCTATAAAGTTATAGCAGTGGTATGGTAGAGTCTTACACAGCACAGGC
>JAADHP010000191.1 GCA_013151785.1 Nitrospirota bacterium
TCTGGGGACCCCTATTCTCGACGTGCATCCATGCACGTCTCCGAGGGAATTTTGCGATTCCGGGGTCCCCAAAAATCCCTGATTTTTGGGGTTGTCCCCCTCCTGGTGAATCTTATGCAAAATTCAAAACCCTTCAGACTCTACCATACCACTACTTTCAGATATCCACTGTTATTCTTACAGCTGGATTTGGGTCTAATATAAATAAAAAATCAACAATTCTATATATTATAGCATCTATAACCACCTTATTTTCAAACAAATTTTACCCCCCTTGTCAGCCCTCCCTGCTTGCAGTTATAATTTCAGTTATGAAGATCGAACGATTAGAACTCAATGGTTTTAAATCCTTTGCTGAAAAAACCACCTTTATTTTCCATCCTGGCATCACCTGTATTGTAGGCCCAAACGGCTGTGGCAAGAGCAACATTGTTGATGCAGTAAGATGGGTGCTTGGAGAGCAGTCAGCCAAGACCCTGAGGGGTGGCAAGATGGATGAGGTAATTTTCAATGGCTCCCAGAACCGAAAACCAAAGGGAATGGCCGAGGTAACCCTTTACATTGCCTTCCCCGATGGTCAGGACAATGGAGATAAAGGCAAACGTATTGTCACTGTTACCCGCCGCCTCTACCGTTCAGGAGAGAGCGAATACCTGATAAACAAGAATATATGTCGTTTGAAGGATATTCGCGAAATGTTTCTTGATACGGGGCTTGAGATGAAACGGTATTCCATACTCGAGCAGGGTAGCATTGGCGAGTTGATAAACGCCAAACCACAGGACAGACGATTCCTTATCGAAGAGATAGCCGGTGTTATGAAATACAAGGCCAGAAAAACAGAGGCCCTTGCCAAGCTTGAATCTTCGCGTCTCAACCTGCAGCGCATATCCGATATACTCTCCGAGGTGAAAAGACAGAGAAACTCCTTAGACAGACAGGCAAAGAAGGCTGCCCGTTATAAAAAGCTTCTTGACCAGCTTAAAGAACTTGAACTCAGGGTTTCAAAAACCGACTTCAACAATCTGAAACTGAAACTTCAGTCCATGGAAGACAGCATAAACCAGCTCAAGGGCACAGAGGCAGAAAAAAGAAAGATCCAGAGCCAGTTAGAGGCAGAGATTGAGGTATCCAGGATAGAGATCATTGAAAAGGAAAAACAATTAGAGGCCTCTTCTCAAAGACTTGAGAGGATTGAAAGGGAGATAGGTGATTCAGAACGCATTGCAGCTATTATCAGGAAAGACATGGAGTATACAAAAAACACGATACAGACATTGAAGGCACAGATAGAGGAATCCGAAGTACTGATCAAAGAAAAAGAAGCGGAACTTGCATCTCTTAGTGGTAAAGATAGCGAAATAAAAAGAGAGATTGCACAGCTTGAAGAGACGCTACGCTCCCAGGAAGAGGAGATCAGAGATCATCAACGCTCATTGAAAGAGATCGAGGACTCCATTAAAGAGAAACGACGGGAGATCTTCAGGGTCTCTGATTCTATTGGAGAGTTGAAGAATCTGTTGCACCGGCATGAGGCAACCCTTGAAGGAACAAAAAAGAGGGCCGAACTGTGTAAAAGAGAGCTTGATGAGGCCTACAGACGATTGGAAGAGCTAAAGGAACAGTCTGCTCAATTAAAAAGGCTCTTACTGGAAAAGGAAGACCTTTTAAAGAAATACAGGACCGAGAGAAACAATCTCAACAACGAATTATCCCAGAAGAAGTCCCTCTTAAATGATCTGTACAGAGAGAAAAACAGCCTGAGAGAAGAGATTCTCTCTCTACAATCAAGGGCCCGGGCATTAAATGATATGATTACCTCTGGAAAGGAACAGGAGATATTGAAATCGTCAGGAGTTGACATCCTTACCACCCTGTCAGAGGTCATAGAGGTTGATCCCTCTTACGATGTGGCAGTGGAAGCAGCCCTGTCTGACAGACTCAAAGGTTTTATGCTTTCCTCAGCTGAAGAGCTAAAAAAGGCCATTGATATTATAAATTCCAGGAATCTACCACGCCATGTCTTTATATATAACAGAGACGGCGCCTCCTCCTTTTCAGGCACAGAGGTTCAAGAACTTACATCTTTAAGTTCCATCGTATCGAGTACCGAAACATTCAAGCCAGTTGTGGATGCACTACTGAACAATTATTACCTGGTAGAGGATATCGACAGGGCGTTAGAGATATTCCAAAACAACTCCTACGATAAACCTGTAAGACTGGTAACACTCGGAGGCGAGGTTATTGAAACAGAGGGTGTAATCATTGCAGGAAAAGGAACAGGGATACTACGCACAAGAAGGGAATTGAAGGCCATCGAAAAAACCGTAGATGAGAAAAACAGGAAAGTCGGTTCTGTTGAGGCGGAAATAGAGAATATCACAGGCGAGATAGATAGAATAAAGGATGCCCTTAAATCTGTAGAAGAGGCAATAATAGCAACCGACAGGGAGCTTTCCCTACAGAGGGCTACTGAAAAGAGATTATCTGAAGATATAGAAAGATTCTCCCAGAAGTCAGAGAATCTACAGATCGAATTAGAGCAGCTGTCTGTAGAATCCGATGATATGGAACAGCAGATTATAGAGCTGGAGCAAAACATATCACATAAGAGTTCCCAGAGGAAATCGCTGGAAGAATCCCTGGAAAGCATGCAGTCAGCCCTTGCAGAATACAGAGAGAGAATGGATGAAAAACTACAATCCCTGTCAGAGATCAAGATAAGACTGAAAGGCCTTACAGAACGTCTTGATTCCTACAACAGAGAGAGAAAACGCCTTAAAGAGGAGATCATTCAGCTTTCAAAACGTAAAGAATCGAACCTTTCAGATATCTCAGCAAAAGAATCATTGATAAAGGAGAAATCAATAGAGGCTGAAAAAACAGAAAATAAATTAAAGAATTTAGTAGAAAATGCCGATAAAATAAGAAAAGAGATTGTCTCAATGAGAGAGGATATCCAATTGGTCAAGAACAACCTGGCAGAAAAAGAGGACGTACTGAGAAAGATGAGGCAGGATATCGAAGAGATTAAAGAAGCTCTTCACAGGAACGAACTTCAGTGGACAGAACATTCCATGAAGATGGATGCACTGCGCGAAACGATTAATGAAAAATACAACATTGATATTGAAGATGATCAGATAGAGCCTTCCATCAACTATGAAGAGGACAGGGAAAACCTGAATCAAATAAAAGAAAAGATCCAGTCCATGGGACAGGTGAACATAGGTGCCCTTGACGAATTTAATGAACTGAATGAGCGGTATGAATTCTTACAGAGACAGCATGATGATATAGTGCAATCCATAGACGAACTGGAAGAGGCAATTCGAAGGATTAACAGAACAACCAGGAAGATGCTATCAGAGGCATATGAGGCATTAAACAATAAATTCAACGAGGTCTTCCAGCGGCTCTTTGACGGCGGAAGCGCAGAGCTTCGTCTGACAGATGAAAACAATATCCTTGAATCAGGCATTGATGTTATTGTAAGACCTCCTGGGAAAAGACTCCAGAATATCTCTCTGCTCTCAGGTGGAGAGAAGGCACTGGCTGCGCTCTCATTGATGTTTGCAGGTTTCCTGCTCAAGCCAACACCCCTATGTATTCTTGACGAGGCTGATGCCCCTCTTGATGAAAGCAACACTGTAAGATTTCGTACCATGATAAAAGAACTCTCTGAAGAGATACAGTTCATTGTTATCACACATAACAAGATCACCATGGAGATGGCAGATTATCTCTATGGAATAACCATGGATGAACCAGGAGTCTCCAAGGTCCTATCCATGGAATTTGCTGAGGGATAAGTATGGAAAGAAGAAGATTCCAGAGGTTCAATGTAAACGGCAGGATACGCGGAGAAATCATTTCAAGTTCGGACGTGGAACTCCAGGATATAAGCCCTGGCGGCGTCAGATTCTTGACCACCAGGAGAATGAATCCGAACTCAAATTGCACATTTACACTGAATTTTAATGGAAAGAAAATCTCAGTAAATGCAACGGTTGTGAGATCCATGCTAAAAGGTACAAAGAAGGTTAATAATGATTACCTCCCCATATACGAGGTGGCCCTGGAGTTTAACAATATTGACGAAATACGGGATGATATAGAAACAATCATCCAGGAACTTCTCAGTGAAAAGATAACAATCAAATGATTTCCAGACTGGATTCCCTATTGGGGGAACAACAGGTCAGCACCAGAGAGGCGGACTTATTATGTTACGGGTTTGATGCATCACAAATAAAAGGGACGCCCGTAGCTGTAACATGGCCTGAAACCATTAATGACATTGTAAAGATTTCAAGATTTTCTTACGATCATGATATTGCCTTATTGCCCCGCGGTGCAGGAACAGCCACCACTGGTTCTTCAGTACCTCCGCAGGGAGCCATTGTGGTCTCCCTTGAAAGGATGCACGATATTGATGAACTCAATATAGAAGATCAGTATGTTGTCGTTCAGCCAGGTATTATAAATGGTGCTTTACAGAAGGAGCTTTCAAGACACGGTTATTTTTATCCTCCTGATCCCTCAAGCCTCAACTTCTGCACCATTGGTGGCAACGTGGCAACCAATGCAGGCGGACCCCGGGCAATAAAATACGGTGTCACCCGGAATTATGTCAAGGAATTAGAGGCGGTTCTGCCTGATGGCAGAATTATAAGAACAGGGGCTAAAACAATAAAGTCTGTTGTGGGATACGACATAAAGGACCTGCTCGTCGGCTCCGAGGGAACCCTTGCCATAATTGCACGGATTACCCTGTCAATTCTTCCAGAGCCGGAAACCATTGTCACGCTTCTTGCAACATTTACTGACCTTGAACCCTCGGGCAAGGCAGTGTTTAAGATTATCTCCTCCGGCATTGTACCCCGCTGTCTTGAGTTCATGGACAGGGAGGCAATCAAAGTGGTGGAATCCTATTCTCCTACAGGACTCTCAGATTCTGAATCACTATTGATTATCGAGCTTGATGGAGATGTCAAATCCGTGCAAAGAGACTCTGAAAGGGTGGTCAGGATTATTCACACGCTGAAAGGTGAGGTAAAGGTTGCAGAGGATAGTATCTCAAGGGAGCGCATCTGGAAGGCAAGACGCGCAATACCTGCTGCACTGTTCAGCATTGCCGATACAAAGATCAACGAGGATATTGTTGTTCCCAGATCACAGATACCGGAAATGATAGTCTTCCTGAGAAGGCTCTCTGAAGAGTCGGGCATATCGATTGTGAGCTTTGGACATGCAGGCGATGGTAACATCCATGTCAATATCATGGTCAACAGAGAAGATGAAGAGAGATATACTACTGCAAAGGCGCTGGTTAAAAGGATATTTGAAAAGACACTGAGCCTGGGTGGAACCATATCAGGTGAACACGGCATTGGAATTACAAAGGCGGAGTATATCAATATGGAGATAGGCCATAACGAAATGGATCTTATGCGAGGGATAAAGCGTCTCTTTGATTACAAGAATCTTTTAAACCCGGGCAAGATATTTCCATGATTCTACTACTAATGCAACCCCTTCTTTATGCAACCACATTCTTCTGGCAGAAGGGTATATTCATAGCAATCCTTGCCCAGACAGGGTATATGATATACAGAGGTCTTACACTGGGACGGATCCCTCTGATAGGACTCCACGATACGCTGCTCTTTCTCTCTCTCTGCACAGCAGTGCTTTCCATTCCCTTTATGGGAAGATTAAGGAAACAGAAGGAATTCTTTCTCTATATTGCCTCCTTATCAGTAGTATTTTCTTCGATAGGTATACTTATGAAACCTTCAACCATGCCTCTTCCACCTGTACTTAAAACCTTCTGGTTCGAATTCCATGTTGTCTTATCCTTTCTTTCCTATGGACTTTTTGGAATTGGAGCTGTTCTGGGTATTTTATTTTTTACTTACAAAGATCCCCTGGATAAGAAACTTACAGAGGCTTTACAATACAGGACAATCCTGACAGGCTATCTTCTCTTTTCCCTCTCCATGATCTTTGGTGGCATATGGGCCTATTTTGCCTGGGGTACATACTGGTTATGGACACCAAAGGAACTCTGGACCACCCTTCTGTGGCTTACATACACCTTGTATCTTCATCTTAGATTCAGACAGTGGTGGAGAGGTAAAGGGATAGTGATAACAGGTATGGTCGGTTATGCTATTGTACTGTTTACCTATCTTGGAGTGGGACTGCTTATGAAAAGCTCTCACTCCTTTTAACAAAATATAATCGCATTGCTGTTCAAAAAGATTTAGTAAGAAAAAAGGAAAGGCAGGGTGCTGAAGAAAAATAATGCCCACACCTTTGAAAATAGAAAGTCCTTCTGAAACAGGAGCGGCAGAGGTGGTTCATCATCCCATTGATGCAATGGGATTTAAAATTATAAAAAAGCCAGAGGCTTTTCAGCCTTCAGGTGATACAGGGGTATGCTGGTGTATGTTACTGTCGGTATTGCTACATGGGTATTCTTCACCACCTCTGCCGCT
>JAADHP010000070.1 GCA_013151785.1 Nitrospirota bacterium
TTCAGGGTAGCCGGAATATTCGAAATCGGCATGTATGAATACGACTCAAGCCTTGCACTGGTCTCTCTTTCAGATGCACAGAAATTTCTTAGCATGGGACAAGCCGTAACAGGCATAGAGCTCCGGCTTGATGATATCTTCATTGCACCAAATATCAGAGAAGAAATACCACAGATACTTGGTAAAGGGTATTATGGTAGAGACTGGATGCAGATGAACAGAAACCTCTTTTCAGCACTTAAGCTTGAAAAGTTTGCCATGTTTATTATACTTATATTAATAATACTGGTGGCATCATTCAATATAATCAGCACCCTTATAATGAATGTTATCGAAAAAGAAAGAGAGATAGCTATCCTTAAGGCAATGGGGGCCACTAACCGTGGAATAATGTCCATATTTGTACTCCAGGGACTTATTATTGGAGTAATCGGCACAATTATTGGAGTGTTTGGCGGAGTGCTGGTCTGTTATCTTATAAGCAATTACGAAATAATCAAGCTTCCTGCAGATGTATATTATCTCAGCCACCTGCCAGCCAAGGTTAACATGTTAGATGTTATAACTGTTGCAGGCTCTGCAATAGTCATCAGCCTGATATCCACAATATACCCGGCCTATCAGGCTTCACGGTTGAATCCTGTAGAGCCTTTGAGGTATGAATAATGTGTAAACTTATCAAGCGGGTAATATGTCTTCTGATTTTACTGTTGTCTGTAGTTATTATTCTGAGTATTTTGCGGGGTGGAGAACCTTTCAGATGGTTCGGCAAGAAATCTGAAGAGGTTGGTCAGGAAATAAAAAAGAAAAGTGAAAAAATAGCAGAAGAGGCAGACAAGCTTAAAGAAACCAGCAAGAGCCTCAAAAAAAGTGCTCAGGAACTGAAAAAGGCAAAGGAAAAGATCAAAGATGTCGTTAATTGAAGTGCGTTCTCTGAAAAAGACCTTCTTCACAGAGGCTGGTCCCCTGGAGGTTCTTAAGGGAATAGACCTTACAGTCGAAAAGGGTGATATGCTTGCAATCACAGGTGCATCAGGTGTTGGTAAAAGCACACTGCTTCATATACTTGGAACCCTTGACAGGCCTTCTGAAGGTAGTATATACTTTGAAGGTAAGAATGTATTCGATCTCAACCATAAAGAGATTGATCAGTTTCGTAATCAGAAGATCGGGTTTGTCTTCCAGTTCCACCATCTCCTGCCTGAATTCACTGCCTTTGAAAATGTTATTATGCCAGCACTTATTGGTGGGGTATCAATGGAGAATGTCAAACGCAGAGCTGAGGTGTTATTGAGCGAGCTTGGACTGGAGGGAAGATTTCATCACAGACCTGGAGAACTATCAGGGGGTGAACAGCAACGGGTGGCAGTAGCGAGGGCGCTTATTATGTCTCCCATTGTTGTGCTTGCCGATGAACCCACAGGTAATCTGGATACCAGAACTGGAGACAAACTGTTTAAAACCCTGCGTTACCTTAATGAATCGCGGGGTATCACCTTTATCATCGTTACTCACAACGAATCACTGGCACAACAATGTCATAGAGCAGTACATATGGTTGACGGGAGGATCGAATAAAACGCGGCCGAAAAAACATTATAAAATACTTGTCTTACTGAATATGCAGCATCTATCTGATACTGTTATAGCATAGTACACAATATCAATATGGGGAGGATAAAAGACACACACAATCCATATGCCAGATAGCGGCATATGCACTATTTAAGGGAGGTGGGTTTATGGCTCGTTTAGATCTTAGGTGTAAGGCAGAAATACCCGTGAGGGTTCTCCTTGGCAACGGTGGAACAGACGTTAACGTAGAGGTAGTAACAAGGGACATTGGGCTTAATGGTATCTGTCTTTATCCTTCATTTGTTGCTCAGGAAAACCAGAAAATACGATTAAAGGCATCTTTTGATGACCTTGGCGAATGTGAACTGGAGGGAAAGGTGCTGAGGGTTGCAAAAGAGGGAATAGCAGTAAAATTCCTTAATCACACCCGCGACTCAAAATGGCTTATCTGGAATTATCTGAAGACACAACTCTCCTATAAAAAGGAATGTATATACTGTCATAATATAATAGATAACGAAGAAAACGACCGGTGTGAACACTGTGGTATGGTTATCAACTTTACTGAAGAGAATTTTCTTGATACCTATGAAGATGAACTTTTAAAACGATGGACTGGATTCCTGGATAATGCATTAGAGGATTTCACAGAAAGAATGGAGGCACTGAAAAAAGAATACACCATAATGGACCCGGAATCCATACTGAAACGGATTGATACAATAGTAACGGACTTTCTTGAAAAGGCAGACATAGTGGAAACAAATGTAAGTGATGAAACCATATTAAAAAGATTAAGAACCCACGTCCTGCAAAAGACAGAACCGGTTTTTTCACAGAGTTACTGCTTCACAAGGGTAAGGACATGGCCACAGGGACATCAGGGTGACTACAAGACCCTTGAACACATATACAGGAAGATGCCCCTTTCTGAAGGTCTGGGCTATTATCTGGATTATTACATACTACACTGCAAGCTTGGTGAAGCTGTCAGAAACAGAATAAAAATACTTCAGAACCTCTTAGAAAATGAATTGTTACAAAGGCATCAACCTCGCATCCTTAACATTGCCTGTGGCTCCTGCAGGGAACTATATGGAATAAGTCCACAGATCCTTTCCTCCGGTGCAAGGATAACATGCATAGATACTGATGAGGATGCCCTTTCTTATGCATTCAGCAGGCTGGAGATTACAGGGTCTATCAGGAGGGTGAATTTTAAGAAATATAATGCCCTCAGAATGTTTGATCATGAACTGAACCTCATCCATATAGGAATGCAGGATGTTATCTACAGTGTGGGGCTGTTTGATTATCTGGAAACAGATTTCTTAATAAAGCTTTTTGAAGCTCTATATATGCTACTAAATCCGGGTGGAAGGCTTATTGCAGCATTCAAGGATGCCCACAAATACAGACATACAATGTTTCACTGGCTTGTGGACTGGGATGGATTCAAACAGCGCACAGAGGAAGACTTTCTCTACATATTCCACAGGGCGGGTATTTCAAGTGAAAAGATTACCTCTCTGCGTGACAGTACAGGTGCTATAATATTCTATCTGATCGACAAGAATTAAGAATTATATTCTATTAGTCTTATCCTCAGGGGAATCGTTAATTGTCAGGACATTCCTGGTAATAAGATATTGTAGATTTTCGGTACTTTAAAATAATACTTTTATACCCCTGAACTATATCTTAATTTATTTCATAAGGCTTGAAGGTTGTTTGTAATGATATCAGTATTATTCATGAACTCTAAATTGTCTGTCATTCTGACCCCTGCCCTGAATCTGTTTCAGGCGTGGTTCAGAGTCTATAAACTTGAAAGATATATAATTAATGTCTGAAATAAATAATATCTTAATAACAGGCATTGGCGTTATCTCTCCAATTGGAGAGGGGAAGGACGAATACTGGGGAGCGCTCCGAACAGGCAGATCCGGATTCAGAGAGATAACGCTCTTTGACACCTCTGATTTTAACGTTAAGATCGGAGGTGAAATTACTGATTTCGACCCTTTAAAATATATCCACAAAAGACATCTTCGCGTACTTGATCGCAGCACGCGCTTGCTCATTGCAGCTGCCAGACTTTCCCTTGAGGATGCCGGACTAACAATTACTGATGAAAATACATATTCAATAGGTGTTTCAGCAGGTGCCACCTTTGGTAGTCTCCACAGTATTTCCCAGTTTGACCGCGAAGGACTTATTGAGGGACCAAAGTATGTAAATCCATCATTTTTCCCGAATACGGTTATCAATTCACCTGCCAGCCAGGTCTCTATAATGTTTAAAATCAAAGGCTTCAATACAACCATATCCACGGGCTTCTGTGCATCTCTTGATGCACTGATATATGCAGCCGATTTTATCAGGCTTGGAAGGGCAGACGTGGTCCTGGTAGGAGGAGTTGAGGAACTATGTGAGGAGACTTTTATGGGATTTTACAGACTGGGTCTTCTATCAGGGTCAAAAGGCAGCCCACCCGGTTGCAAACCCTATGATAAAAACAGAGACGGCCTTATACTTTCTGAAGCCGCATCTGTACTGGTGCTGGAAAGCGAGGAACATGCTCGAAAAAGAGATGCCCAACCCTATGCACGGATACTCTCTTACTCGAATGCCTTCTGTCCACAAAAACCTGGCATGTTTACCTCGGGCGATGGACTTAAAAAAGCAATTATTCAGGCCATTGAAAGGGCATCTATAGACTATGAAGATATTGGCTTTATCTCTTCCTGTGCAAATGGAGGCATTGAGCTTGATAAAATGGAGGCAGAAACCATAGCAGAGATCTTTGGTAATAAAATCCCTGCAAGTTCAATAAAATCCATGATTGGAGAGACCTATTCTGCATCAGGTGCAATGGCACTATCAGCAGCAACCGGTGCGATACATCTTGGATTCATTCCTGCTACTGTAAACACTGAGGAACCAGAATATCCAATAAATATAATCAAAGAAGGAATAGAGAATGTTGAAATCCATAATGTGCTTGTTGTTTCATCAGACCCTTATGGAAATAACTCTGCTGTTATAATTGGAAACATATAGTGGATGACGCGAAACAAACTGTCGCCTGAACCTGGTGCAGGGGTCTTATCGTTAGATGCTGAAATAAATTCAGCATGACCATTCTATCGATAGTTTTATGGGAATCTTTGAGGCAACAGAGTTTTTAAATTTTGGGAGGCATATAATATGAGAAGGGTTGTTATTACAGGGCTTGGTGTTGTGTCATCCATAGGGATTGGTAAAGAGGAATTCTGGCAAAATCTCACAGCAGGGAAGTCTGGCATCAGCCCTGTTAGCTCCTTTGACACCTCTGAGCATTTTACACATCTTGGAGGTGAGGTTAAAGAGTTCTTATTTGATAAGTATTATCCAGGAATAAAACAAAACTCTTTTAGTAGAGCATCAATGTTAGGTCTTACTGCTACACGACTTGCATTGAATGATGCTGATATAACTAACTCAACACTACAAGAGATAGAAGCAGGCATTTGTATGGGTACAACACTGGGGTCTGTACAAGTTGTTGAAATAATAGACGAGTTGCTTCTTAAAAACAAAAATCATAATATTGACAACCTAATCTGCCTTGTACCAACGCACTCTACACCTTCAGATATTGGAAAGATTAATGATTTAAATGGTAGCTTTATGATGTTTTCAACTGCCTGTGCTGCAGGAAATTACGCAATTGGTTATGGATTTGATTTAATTAGACTTCAAAGAATTGATATTGCTATTGTTGGTGGAGTTGACCCTTTTTCCAAAGTGGCCTTCACAGGTTTTAATCAATTCAAGGCTGTGGCACCTGAGCGATGCCAGCCCTTTGATAAAAACAGAAAAGGCATGATGGTTGCAGAAGGCGCTGGCGTGCTGATCCTTGAAGAGCTTGAACATGCCCTGCAAAGGGGTGCCAATATTTATGCTGAGATTGTTGGCTATGGCCTCAGTTGTGATGCAAAGCATATGACATCACCATCTGTGGAAGGCATTGTGCAGTGTATGAAGAAGGCATTGAAAGAGGCTGGCATCAGCCCCCTGGATGTCGATTACATAAGTGCCCATGGCACAGGCACACCAGCAAACGACAGGGCCGAGTGTGCAGCTATTAAAGAGGTCTTTGGCGAAAGATACATGGGAATCCCTGTAAGCTCTATAAAATCCATGCTTGGTCATACAATGGGGGCTGCCTCGGCTATAGAAGCTATTGCCTGTTCACTGGCCATAAAGCACAGCATTATACCTCCTACAATAAACTTTGAAACTCCTGATCCAGAGTGTGATATTGATTGTGTACCCAATAGGGCACGTAAGCATGAAATAAATTATGCCCTTAATAATTCCTATGCCTTTGGCGGAAATAATGCCTCGCTGGTTTTGAAGAGATTTATTGAATAATGTTGTAAAATATAAAATAATTAAAGGAGGATGGTGCTATGGCCGATAATGTTCAGAAGGAGATTATCTCTATTGTCTCTGACGTAACAGGGTTTGAACCAGAAGAGATATCACTGGAGTCAAACTTCTATGATGACCTGGAAGTTGATTCCATCAAGGCCATTGAGATAGCTGTTGCCATAGAAAAACGATTCAAAGTTACAGTAAGGGATGAGGAGATACCAAATATCACCACCGTAAAGCAGGCAGTGGATATTGTAGAGAAACTGCTTGAGGAAAAGGATGAGCATGTCCAGGCGTAGCAGTGAAGAATATGATGCAATAATCATCGGTGCAGGCATTGGCGGCCTTGTGTGTGGCTGCTACCTCGCAAAGGCAGGCATGAAGGTGCTCATCTGTGAGCAGCACCATAAGCCTGGTGGGTACTGCACATCTTTCAAAAGGAAAGGGTTTACCTTTGATGCTGCAGCTCATTGTTTTGGGTCATATAGAG
>JAADHP010000178.1 GCA_013151785.1 Nitrospirota bacterium
TTCAGCTGTTCGAGGAACTCCTGTTTTATCTCTATTTGACAAATCAGCCTGATTTTACTTAACTTAGTCTTGGACCCAGGGCAAGTGTTTTCTGTATAAATGGAGAAATGATTCTTGGAAGGTTTTCATACAAAGGTAAACTGGTAAGTGGCATAGTTGAAGGCAGAAGTGTCCGTATCAGTTCCGGAAGGCACAGGGGCAAGAGAGTTCCTTTAGAGAAACTGAAGATCCTCACTCCCTCAAGGCCAACAAAGATTGTCTGTGTGGGGCTCAACTACAGGGACCATGCAGATGAACTTGGTATGCCCATTCCTGAAGAGCCTGTGATATTCCTCAAGCCATCATCCGCCAGTCTACCCCATGGTGAGGATATAGTAATTCCTCCCATCTCGCAAAGAGTGGACTATGAGGCAGAGCTTGCTGTAGTCATAGGCCGAAGGTGCAGAAATGTCTCGCCTGAGGAGGCTCTACATTATATCCTTGGTTATACCTGTTTTAATGATGTTACAGCAAGGGACCTTCAGCAAAAGGATGGGCAGTGGACCAGGGCAAAGGGTTTTGACACCTTTGCACCCTTTGGTCCCTTTGTGGTCACACCTGATATGGTGCCCCAGAAGATGGAGATAAAGCTCTATCTTAACGGGAAGTTAAGGCAGAAGGGCAGTACTGAAAACATGATATTTTCTGTGGAGGAGATTGTCTCTTTCATTTCCCAGGTCATGACCCTTCAGAAGGGAGACATAATAGCCACAGGCACCCCACCAGGGGTCGGTCCCATGAGTCCTGGAGATGAGGTGGTGGTGGAAGTCTCAGGGGTTGGACGGCTTGTAAACAGGGTTGTTTAATATCTCTCAATCTTTTTCTGCTTCGATTGGTCCGGTTGTAAGTATGGGAGCTGCCTTGATTTCTTCTGCATCAAGTATAGAAACTATCTTCTGCAGGGCGGAAAGAATAAAGGTTTTCTCCCAGTCCTGAAGTTGTGAGAGTTCCTTAATGAAATACTCATGGAGCATCGGAGGGGATTCTTTCAGAAGTGACTGACCCCTTTTTGTGACAGAAAGCAGAACACTGCGACCGTCTTTTTTGTTGGGTTGTTTTTTGATGAGACCCTTTTTTTCAAGACGATTTACTATACCAGTAACAGTTGCATGACTAAGATTTATCTTCTGTGAAAGATGTCCTGGCGAAAGAGGGCCTTCTGATGCAATATACTTGAGACAGAGCAACTGAGGTGTAGTGAGACCGAAGTTTTTAATAAGATAAGAAGACTGTCTGTCAATTGCCCTCATTATCCTTCTGACACTTATTAATATTTCTTCTTCGTATTTGATCATTTCCGGACTCTCATGGATTCTTTGACATGCTCATTAATTGTTTAGTATACTAAATAAGTTTTGATTTAAATGTCAACCTGGAGCTTTAAACTGTCTCTATTTTATTTAAACATTAAAGATTCGGTAAGCATAATGTGATTGAAAACAATTTTAAAATACTAAATAAATTGGTGCACTGCACAAGATACAGGAAAATGAAGTGGGACCGGCCTTTAAAGATGATCCTGCAGGGTAATCAGATTTAAAGGTACGGGAGCAAATGTAATGGACAAGTTCATCCATAAAGGCTGGAGTTGGAGGCAATTACTATGGATTCGAAAATAAAGGAGTAGAAAGACATGTGTACAGTATGCGGACATTTTGTAAGAAAGGGACAGATCAGATCGGATGATATCCATGACATGCTAATAAAAATGAGTCATCGTGGTCCTGACACCCATGGAGTATTTCTTGATGGACTTATAAAAAGGGCAGAGGATATTTCCACATTAGAACCTTACTTTCAAAAAGATGCAAGGATTGCCCTTGGCCATTCCAGGCTAAAGATTATAGGCGCAGAAGAGCGTTCGCAGCCTTATTCATCCTGTGATAACAAACTCAGCCTTATTCACAATGGAGAGATCTATAATTATCAGAAGCTCAGAGCACTGCTTGCCAGAGACCATGAGTTTAAGACCACAAGTGACAGTGAGGTTATTGTCCATCTGCTTGAAGAGGTCTACAGGGATGCCCTTAAAAAGATCCTGGGTCTTCTTGATGGGATGTACGCCCTTGCTGTTACTGATGGCAGGAAGGTCGTAGTGGCAAGAGACCCTATAGGAAAAAAGCCTCTTTACTATATTCAGAACAAAGAAGTCACTTATTTTGCCTCAGAAAAGAAGGCCCTCTGGAATGGTAAGGACGAGCCTAAAAGGTTAATGCCTGGACATATTCTTGAACTTTCCGACAGTGGATTGAGAATTTTTAAGGGTTATGAACTTCAGCTTCCACAGATTGATATAGTTGACTTCAGAAGAGCGGTAAGTATGTACAAGGAGGCAATTGTGAATGCCGTACGGAAACGCCTCTCCGGATTGCAGGAAAGTACAATAGGGGTCATCTTTTCAGGTGGAATAGACTCTGTACTGGTGGCACATCTGCTCCAGCGTGAGGGTAAAAACATCAAGTGCTATTGCACGGGAACCCCTGATTCAGGTGATATGCTTGCCTCTGAGCAGGTAGCCAGAGAGCTTGGTTTTGAATTGAAGACAACGATCATAGATGAAACAACGGTAGAGAGAATATTGCCTGAGGTTATAAGAAACGTGGAGGAGTCAGGACTTTTGCAGGTGGAGGTTGCAATCCCCATGTATCTTGCTGCCCAGCTGGCTTCTGAAGACGGAATAAGGGTGATGTTTACAGGACAGGCTGCTGACGAACTCTTTGCTGGCTATCCGTGGTATAATGATGTGGTGAGAGAAGAAGGATATCTTATTCTCCATGAAAAACTCTGGGAAGATCTAACCTATCTTTATAAGGATACACTTGAGAGGGAGGATAAACTGACCATGTCCCATTCCATTGAACTAAGGGCCCCCTACCTTGACCGTGATGTTATATCCACGGCAATGCGCATTGCACCTAATCTTAAAATTGATGGCCCCGAGGATATGTTAAGGAAAAGAGTTCATCGTCAGGCTGCAGTTGAACTGGGAGTACCGCCCTCGATTGCCTTCAGGAAAAAAGATCCGGCACAATCAGGCTCTGGCATACATGGAATCGTAGAAAGACTGGCCAGAAGGCATGTTGATAAAGTAAAGGACGATCTGGTAGAGAAAAATATTGACCGCGACAAGGGAAGCCTTTACAGATACGGAGATGACGAGTATGGTGATGACATTGCCAGGGTCTATCTTCAAAAAATAGAAGATGAGATTAAGAAGATATACATACCTGCCTACCTTAATAAGCAGGAGTGCCGGTGTCATTAAAAAAGAAGATAACTCTCGCGCAAATCGGCAGATACGATGACCTCAGGCGACACATCAGACATATCAAGAGTATTATTAAAGAAAACAGCAAGTCTGATCTTATAGTCTTCCCCGAACTTATCCTCCATGGACATCCATCAATTGAAAGACCCGAGGGATTACTTTACAGAAAAATGAAGGTCTTTTACAGAGATCTTGCTGAAAGCGCCGATGACCTTATCAGCTTCATTCAGGATGCTGGCGCCAGGGTAATCTTCGGCCACCTGCGAGGAACTGCAGGTGCTTTCCTCAACACTGCCACGTATGTGGACAGAAACAGGATTTACCATTATAACAAAACGCATATACACTGGACAGAAAACTTTATACCTGGCAAGAGACTTGATGTTATCGATACTCCAGCCGGGAGGCTTGGTATCT
This sequence comes from Nitrospirota bacterium, assembly GCA_013151785.1. Lineage (GTDB taxonomy): Bacteria > Nitrospirota > Thermodesulfovibrionia > Thermodesulfovibrionales > JdFR-85 > JAADHP01. The sequence goes on from JAADHP010000178.1 coordinate 3,725, forward strand.
GTATCTGTTATGACGGTGCATTTCTTGAGGTCTGGAGAGTGCTTGCACTCAAGGGTGCTGATATCGTGATTAATATTTCGGCAACGCCAAGGGAGTTTCCCCAGGAGTTCATCTGGAGCCGTCTTCAAGGGGCTGCTATCTTCAATCAGCTGTTCATTGTCTATGTAAATAGACCTGATAAGATCTTTTCAGGACAAAGTGCGGTTATTAATCCACAGGGTAAAATTATTGCCAATCTTGGGAAGAGACCGAATGTTAAAACAGTAACGGTTGATCTGAAAGAAATAAAGAGATGGCGGAAAAAAGAGGTTATATACCCGAATAGAATACCACGATTATATCGTGAGATCGTCAAGCAGAAGAAAAAATAATCTCCTCACCCCGGTCAGCACATTATCACATAGACGCCAGATAGCCAGAGAAGACGATCGCCCTGCTCCCCTAAACCGGTTCTGTTGCCTCTATACGGCAGTGCTCTTCAGGATAGAATTTCCTCTGGAAGTATAGTGCCACATTAACAAGTCCTATCAGTACAGGAACTTCAACAAGAGGGCCTATCACTGTTGCAAATGCCTGTCCTGAATTGATACCGAACACTGCCACAGCCACGGCAATGGCAAGTTCAAAGTCATTTGATGCAGCAGTGAAACTCAGTGTGGCTGAGATGGGATAATTTGCACCAATCCTTTTTGCAATAAAGAATGTGATGAGAAACATAAAGACAAAGTATATAAAGAGCGGAATTGCCACCCTCAGTACATCAAGGGGGAGTTTAACAATATATTCACCCTTCAGTGAAAACATAACCACTATTGTAAAAAGCAGTGCCACAAGGGTGATGGGGCTTATCTTCGGTATAAACCGATCGTGATACCACTTTTTGTCCTTTATCTTTATTAGAGTAAATCTCGTAATCACACCGGCAAGAAAGGGTATTCCAAGATAGATAAAGACACTCTTCGCTATCTCCGCAATCCTGACATTCACCAGAGTGCCTTCAAGGCCGAAAATTGGCGGAAGGACGGTGATGAAGATGTATGCATACAGGGAGTAGGTAAAGACCTGGAAAAGGGCATTGAAGGCCACAAGCCCTGCCACATAGTCAGGATCTCCACAGGCAAGATCATTCCAGACAAGCACCATGGCAATACATCGGGCAAGCCCAACCAGTATTATTCCAACCATGTAATCAGGCATGTCTCCAAGTAACATTATGGCAAGTAAAAACATGACAACCGGCCCAACAATCCAGTTCTGGATAAGGCTTATTGCAAGAATCTTTTTGTTGCTGAACACATTTGGAAGGTCTTCATACCGCACCTTTGCAAGTGGTGGATACATCATCAGTATCAGTCCTATGGCTATTGGAATGTTTGTGGTGCCAGTGGTGAACCTGTTCAGGAATCCTTCAACTCCTGGCACTAAATATCCAAGCCCCACCCCGAAGGCCATTGCAAGAAATATCCAGAGTGTTAGTAACCGTTCAATAAAGGAAAGCCTTTTAACTCGTGTCATATCTTTAACTTTCTCCGTGTATTAGGGAACCCCCCGTCCCCTTATGGAGTCCTCCTTCCTTTGATTTCCTTTATAAAATTAATAATTTTCTCCCTTATCTCGTCCCTTGTTTTCCTGAATGCCCTGAGTACCTCCTCCTCTGTCCCTATCGTTCCAACAGGATCATCAATGGGCCAATGGAGGCGTTTTATCTCAGGCGGTGTGGCAGGACATGATGCCTCGGCATTACCGCAGAGTGTGATTATTACATCCATCTGTCTCAAGAGTTCTTCCTCAATCGGGTCAGAGGTTTGATTGGAGATATCTATGCCTATTTCCTTCATTACCTTTATGGCAAAGGGATTGACGCCCACTGGCATAAGTCCTGCACTGTAGGCTTCTACAAAGCCCTTTCCAATGTGCCTTGCCAGCCCCTCAGCCATCTGAGAACGGCAGGAATTACCTGTACAGAGAAACATAATCTTCAGCATATCATCTCCGGAACGGGTTGATTACTTACAGATATTGACACCTTTTTTTAATGCTGTGAGTTTCCTGATATCTTGACGTACGGTTTTATCGTCGTTCAGGACCTGCTTTATCACTTCTATAAAGATACGGTTATATTTATTAAAAGCCTCATCAACAAGACGATAATAGGACCATGTACCTTCTTTTCTCCGCTCCACAAGGCCTGCGGTATGGAGTATCCCGAGGTGCTTTGAGACAGTGGACTGTCCCATACCAAGTATCTCCATCAGTTCACAAACGCACAGTTCACCTTTTTCAAGGAGCTTGAGTATCCTTACCCTTGTCTCATCAGACAGTGCCTTTGTGACCAGCAAGAAATCCCTCATTATTCATCATTATATCACGATAAAGTGATAAAAAGCAAAATATAAGGATAACCCGAATCTGCCGATTGACTTATCAGTCCGTTAGTAGTTTGGTTGTTTTTTCTATCGGCATTTTGGGAGATAAGGAATAAGTGCTGAAAGCAGTGGTATGACAGGATCTGAACTTTTTATAATCTCATGAAGTATAACGGAGATATCTTACACCTCCAGGAGGTGAACAGAGCAGGATATGCAGGGGTCAAAGGCACGGACGAGCATCTCCAGAGAGGGGGTCAGTTCCCTGATGCCTTCTTCAAGAAGGTGCTGGGCCATATTCCTGAGTGTTCTCTCCATCTCTGAGAGATTAAGTGCTGTGGGCGTCACTATATCTCCATCAAGGACATATCCCCTTTCATCAAGGCTGTATCTGTGAAGAAGAAGCCCCCTTGGCGCCTCAATTGCTGCCACTCCAGTACCTGCCCCTGGAGTGAAATCCACAACAACCCCATCCTCTGACCATGCATGGGTCTTAAGAAGCTTCTCTATTATCTCTGAAACCCTCTCCAGGCAGAATACAAGCTCTACAGCCTGGGCAGGATTGTTCATGAAGGTGCTTCTCTGCCTGGCAAGACCAAGATCCTTGCAGAGTGCCCCTGCCCTGCCCTTCAGTTTTGATGTATTGTTCAGCACCCTTGCAAAGGCACCCACCATAAAGGTCTTTTTATTGTCAAGAAGTGTGTGCTTTACATAGGAGGGAGGAAGAGATGACTCATGGAATCTCATACTGAAATCCTCAACCTTCAATCTTTCCTTTCCATTGATCAGGATATCCCCACCTGTGTACTCATACTCCTTGCCTGAGAGGGAGACCCAGTTTTCCACCTGAGCCAGCGGGGTCAGCTCCAATTCGGGAAGGTCCTTTAATGTCACACAGGTCTTTTCTATCAGAGCCTCTGCCTCCCTGGCAATTGATTCTAACTCACCAGGAGGTGGCATAGCACTCATTCCTCCCACCACAGGGGTTATCTGGTGTATTGCCCTGCCACCCACAGTCTCCTGAATCCTGTTACCAAGCCCTTTAAGCCTGAAACCCAGTGAAACGAGATCCGGAGCATCCTTTGCAAGCTCAACAAAGGATGCCTTTCTGTAATAATCAGGCAGTGCAAGGATGAAGAGATGAAGGGCATGGCTTTCAAGGGTCTCACCATGTAGCAGCAGGCGTCTTAGAAGCTTAACCACTTCTGGTACCTTTATGCCGAAGGCATTCTCCAGAGCCATAACAGATACCACCCTGTGGGATGCGGAACAGATGGAACATATCCTTGAGACTATTGTGGGAACCTCTGAGAAATGTCTGCCCACAATAAGCTTCTCAAACAGTCTTGGTGGGGTAAGGATATTTAGCTTGATTGACTGGAGTTCACCTTTCCTTACCTTCACCTCAATTCTTCCGTGCCCTTCCACCCTTGATATAAGTGTTTCCTTCATCTGTGTCTCTCCCAGAAAAGGTCAAGTCTGCTTTTGATCTCCCTCTCACTCAGCCCCAGAGATCTGAATATATCAATGAGGGAATCAAGATTTGCATCATCATAAGGGCCAAAGCATCCGTCGCAGGGTCTGCCCATAGAGGGCTGACGGGCTCCACATCCAGCCCGTGTTATGGGACCAAGACAGGGAAGCCCTCTGTACCGCAGCAGGCATTCGTTTCCCTTCATCTTGCACTCCATACAGACAGGATAGTTGGGCACCTCGGGCATTACACTCCTCAGAAGATAGCCTACGCAGTGCAGGAAGTATCCCCTTTCAATGGGACAGCCTGGTATCTCCAGATCCACCTGTACCACATCCTTGATAGCCCTGGGGAATCCTGACTTAAATATCTCCCAGCTTTCTGGATAGACATCCCTGAGCCAGCCCTTCCTCTGTTTCGGTCCCCTTGCCACCACCCCGCCTGTACATGCACAGCTTCCCATGGCCACAAGCTGTTTTACCTCTTTCCTGAGTTTTCTGAGAAACCTGGCCTCCTCTGACTGGGTTACAGCACCCTCCACAAAGGCAATCTCAGGCATTGCACCTGCTGAGGGCATTGCAACATTGAGCTCAACAACATCCACGATCTCAAAGAGTTTCAACAGATCCTCTTCCAGGTTTGTTATCTCAAGGATATCACCTGAGCATGATGTAAGTGAATAAAATCCAACCTTTGGTTTTTTCATCTTCCCCATTCCTAAAAGATCTCTGGTAGATTTATTGCATCCCAGTAGGTGAATATCGGGCCATCCACACAGGTATACTTGTGCCCCACCACACAGTGTCCACATTTGCCCATGCCACACTCCATCCTTCTTTCCAGGGACATGTATATACTGCCCTTTGAATATCCAAGGGAAATGAGCTTGTCAAGAACAAACCTGT
>JAADHP010000295.1 GCA_013151785.1 Nitrospirota bacterium
TCAGGGGTTTCTCCCCTTCCTTTAGCTCCTCAGCAGGCTTGGCAATGGCATCGATTACAAGCCCTGCAAGCCATCCTACCACTGCTCCTGAGACAATAAACATTGTGCCTGTTACAAGCACTCCAATGAGCATTCCCATTACGATTACTACCCTGGCAAGCACTGTGGGCTCCACTGGTAAACCAAAGATCGAGCCTGCTATATTCAATCCAAGTACCCCTCCAATGAATGAACCTGGCAGTAATCCAAATACGGCGAATAATGCCAGCCCTATCCCTGCTCCCAGGTAACTTAACCTATTTGCTATCCTCTTTTTCATTGTCTCCTTACCTCCTTTCTCTGTGCTTGCCCTTAAAAAAGCATTTTGTGTGCCAACTCCTATCACATTGTTTTTCCTGCCCTTTCTCACTGTGCCCCATTGCATCAAAGCAAATCTGTTTGCATTTTTGCAAAACAGGATAACCACAAAAATGAAATACTCAACTCTAAGATGTGAAAATCCCTTCCCTGTGTGTTCTTAAAGCTTATAGAGGTTATCAATAATCTGAAAATCAAATATTTTCTTGACCATGACCTTACAATCTGCTATATTGAAAATATGATTAGATGGCCAGTAACAATTAATGATGCCAGGAAGGTTCAGGAAAGGCTTTCAAGGGATGTATCCCTGAAGCCGCTGAACAAAGAGATAGCCACTATTGCGGCCTTTGATGCATCATACACTGGCAACAAGATTATTGGTGCTGTTATGGTCTTTACCTATCCAGAGATAGAAATAATAGACAGGGCTTTTTCAGTATGCCATACCACATTTCCCTATGTGCCAGGACTTCTAAGTTTTCGTGAGGGGCCTGCCTTGTTAAATGCCTATGGCTCTCTCAGAGAAAGGCCTGATCTGCTGCTCTTTGATGGCCAGGGCATAGCCCATCCAAGAGGCCTGGGTATTGCATCACATATGGGGGTGCTCTTGGATAAGCCATCCATAGGTTGTGCAAAATCAAGACTGATAGGTGATTATCAAGAGCCACCTCTGTGTAGAGGTGGTATAAGTCCTCTATATTATAATGGTTCAAAAGTAGGGGTGGTTTTAAGAACAAGAACTGGTGTAAAGCCTGTTTTTGTTTCTCCAGGACATCTTGTAACATTTGAGGATGCCATGAGTATTATTATGAAATGTGCAACATATCGTATTCCTGATCCCCTGCGTCTTGTGGATAAATGGACAAAAGAATTAAAGAACGAGATCTTTGCATCTTAAAAGGGAGATTAAGTAATGGGCTACAGGCCTTTTGAATCACTAAAAGAACTTCTGAAGCTTTCTGACCAGCCTCATATTAACAGTAACAGAGCCAGTGATAATGAAATAGATTTGTTCAAAAAGGCCATGGCTGATGTAAAAGAAATAAAAGAGTTCCAGGAGATTCCATACAAAAAACCACGAAGACGTGTTATTGAAGAAAAACCACAAAAAGAGATTGAGGATATCTATAAAATTTTATACGAAATAGTGAATGGTAAGCGGGCAATTCCTCTTCATCTTACACAGGAGTATATTGAATGGACAGATGCGGGATTAAGCAGGGAGATTGCCATGATTCTTCATAGTGGACAACTGTCTGTTCAGGACTATATCGATCTTCATGGATGTAGCCTTGAAGAGGCTAAAATAGAGTTGCGGGAATTTTTAAAAACTTCCATCTTAAAAGGCTACAGATGTGTTAAAATAATACATGGCAGGGGGCTCCGCTCCAAAGAGGGACCAAAACTAAAGAAGTCTGTCATGAGGTGGCTTGAAGGAGAATTCAGAGGGTGGGCAATGGCCTATGTTACCGCCAGGGCATGTGATGGTGGGACAGGAGCTATCTACGTGTTACTTAAAGATAAAGTTAATTGAAAATTACCATTATCCTGCTTTCAAAAGGACGTTATAAGGAGGGAATAATGATAAGTCCTTCAGCAAATAACATGAAAGAAAAGGTGAGAGAGGGATTGTTATATAAAGAGGCTATAAGGGAGTCAAGAAGAATTCTCGAAGAGGTTATTACCCTTATAGAATCTCTAAAAAAGAAATACCTCCATGACGGAGAATTAGACACCTTGAACAATCTCGTTACAATTGCCCTTGCGTGTCTGAAGACACCGGATGAGTCCTCAAAAGAAAAGCATTCCATACATTTTGATCTTCATCAGGTTATTAAAAGGGTCTTATCCCTGCTTGATTATCAGACAAGGGTGAGAGACATCAAGGTATATTATCGTTTGCCAGAAAAGCCACAGATTGTCTGTGGAGAGGAGATTAATCTATTAAGAACACTCCTATTTTTAATGATGAATATAATAAAGCTCTATGAATTTTCAGAAGAACCCAGAGAAATAACAATTGAGACTGACTGCACCACTGATTCATGCTCAATTATAATCAGGGACAGGCTCAAATCACCTGACCTTGACTCTCATGCCAGACAGTTAATGCGTGAATTACTGGAGAACCAGGGCTATGATATTGAGATCTCACATCATGAGCAGGGCAGGGTGTGTAGGATACAGATTCCTGTGGTTAAAAACAGGAATTCATCTCCCACAGGATTAAACATATTGATAGTGGATGACGACCCCACAATATGTGAATATCTAAGGGACCTTTTTACCTATCTGGGACATACCCCCACTGTAATAACCTCGCCGAAAGAGGCCCTGAGGCTGTTAAAAACAGTGAGTTTCGATCTCTTACTTGTAGACTTCGTAATGCCAGAGATGAATGGTGTACACTTTCTACATGAGGCAAGAAAACTATGCTCTCCCTCCAAGGTGTGTTTTTTTACTGGAGACATTCATGCCCCAGAGATCATGGAAATAAGAGAGAAGGAAGGTGTTCAGGTGCTTGGGAAGCCTCTCAGTATCAATAAACTAAAAGAGATTATAAAACAGGCAGGGAGTGCTTCATGATTAATATCAAGTCGGATGTAGAAAGGTTAAAAAATCTTTCCACAATACCTGTGGTCATGAAAAGAATCCTGGAAACCGTTGGTAATGAGCGTAAGGGTCATTATGATCTTGGCAGGATAATTGAGCACGACCAGAGCCTCGCTGAAAAGGTGGTTGCCATGGCCAACTCTCCATACTTTGGCCATGCGGGTCTGATAAACAACATAGAGCAGGCCATACTGTTACTTGGCTTTGATCTTGTCAAGAGTCTTGCTATCAGCATGTCTGTGTTCAAGATCTTTTCAAAGACGGAAATACAAAGGGTCAAGAAACTCTGGGCACATTCCTACAGGGTTGCCATAGCATCATCACTTCTTTGTGATAAGATACCTGTCACAACAGCAGGTGTATGTTTCCTCTCAGGACTATTACATGATATTGGCAGGGTAGTCTTCCTTTCCCTCTATCCTGATATCTATAAACCCATCATGTTTGAATCAGATCTATTAGAAAAAGAAAGTACCCTCTTTGGTATAGGCCATCCCGAAGTCTCCGGTATGTTTCTGGAAAACACCCTGATTCCAGATGAAATTATAATATCTGTAAGATTTCATCACCATATTAAGGAATGTACAAAGCATAAAGGGGTGGCTACCACGGTCTACCTGTCTGAAGGAATTGTATCAAGATTCGAGAATAATAATGTTGCCGATGGACGTTGGGATAATGAAATGGAAGAAACCCTATATAGCAGTGGGCTTTCCTTAGAGGATATTGCTTTTGTTGAGGATGTCTTAAATGAGGAGGGAGATTCTATAATGAAGTTTTTTGAATTATAGAATCGTTCTGCCTTAGTTTATTAATTAAGAAACTTGTTGACAAATCGACCGCCTGGTCAGTTATCATAGATATATGAAGGCATCAGAGATAAAAAAACAGGAAATTCTCTCAGTAGCAACAGAGCTTTTTTCAACCTTACCATACCACAAGGTGGCAATGGATGATATTGCCAGAAAGGCGGGTGTGGCCAAGGGAACATTATACTATCACTTTAAATCAAAGGAGGCCCTCTATGCCTCTTTACTTCACAAAGGTCTTGACAGCATGCTATCAAGACTTAAAGAAAGTTTTATAAAGAAAGACCCTCTTGAGAATCTTTTATTATTTATAAAAGAACTTGCAACCTTTTTTCATGAAAAACGCGAATTCTTTCTGGTACTACACCAGGAGGAGAGTTCACTGTACAGTATACGGTTGAAGAATTGTTACGAAAAGGTATGCACTATTCGCGAACTCCTTGCATCATTGCTCAGAGAGGGTATACAAAAAGGCTGTATAAGGGATGATATAAATAGTGATCTTTTAATCGAGATAATTATGGGTATGATCAAGGAGCCTATACTTAAGAACAATGCAGTGCCAGAAAGCCATATAGATACTGTGGCAAAGGTCTTAACAACAGGAATCAAAAAGAGTTCTTGTAGAGATTAAGCCCTGCACTATACAAGGGTTACCCTCCCCCTTGTATAGGGGCACCCCGGGGTTGCACCTCCCTCCCCCCCTTCCCCGGGGCCTGCTACACACCTGTTCAGGATAAAATACTAACAGGGCAGGGCACCTCATAAAAATAATGCAATCCTCAGGATTACTCAATAGTGTAATCTCTTTTCAATACCCTGTCCAAATACCGAGATTTCTCAGTAGAGAAAGGTATTCTTAAAATCTATTATAGATGGGGCAACAGGTGGTTCATCAGGGCATTGATGCAATAGGATTTAAATTATAACCAGACAGAGCCTTTTCAGCCTTTAGGTTGATACACAAGGTTGCTGGTGTATGTCACTGTCGGTATTGCTACATGGCCTTCTTCACCACCTGTTGCCCTTCTTATGACTCCTTACTGCTTTCTGCTCACCGCTTCCTGCTCACTGTAGACACTGGTGTGGACATTATTTTCTTCAAACCCTTTGAACCTTCGGTTGTGGTACACCATGGCTGGAATCAATGGTGATCTGAGCGTTTTATTCTCCCTGTGATAACTCATCAAGAAGCTATCATTTTACCACCAGGCAAGATCGAAACGATCAAGGTTCATCACCTTGGTCCATGCAGCCACGAAGTCCTTGACAAACTTCTCCTGGTTATCGTCCTGGGCATAGAATTCTGCCAGTGCACGAAGCTGTGAGTTCCATCCAAAGATGAGATCAACACGGGTGCCGGTCCACTTCAGTTCTCCCGTTGCCCTGTCACTGCCCTTGAATATATCATGTGCCTCCGAGACAGCCTTCCACTCTGTATCCATGTCAAGGAGGTTCACAAAGAAATCGTTGCTGAGAGAACCTGGTCGCTTTGTGAACAGGCCGTGCTGTGATTGACCGAAGTTGGCATTCAGCACACGCATACCTCCAACAAGAACAGTCATCTCAGGTGCGGTCAGGCTCAGCAGTTGTGCCCGGTCAAGAAGCAAATCCTCAGCCGGCACAGTGATACCGCTCTTAATATAGTTACGGAACCCGTCTGCCACAGGCTCAAGAAGTGCAAAGAACTGCACATCCGTTTGCTCCTGCGAGGCATCAGTGCGGCCAGGTGCAAAGGGGACCTCCACATCGTACCCGGCATTCTTTGCAGCCTGCTCTATGGCAGCACAGCCACCAAGGACGATCAGATCGGCAAGGGAAACCCTCTTCCCATCAGAGTGGGAGGCATTGAAGTCACTCTGAATATCTTCAAGGATTCCCAGCACCTTTGCAAGCTGGACCGGCTGATTGACCTCCCAGTCCTTCTGAGGAGCAAGCCGTATGCGTGCTCCATTCGCACCTCCGCGCTTGTCTGAACTGCGGAAGGTCGCGGCTGATGACCATGCAGTGTATACCAGTTCAGAGATGGTCAACCCTGATGCAAGGATCTTTGATTTGAGAAGGGCAATGTCTTTTTCATCAATCAATTCATGATCCACGCCCGGAAGCGGGTCCTGCCAGAGGAGTTCTTCTGCCGGGAGTTCCGGGCCAAGATATCGGGAGCGTGGCCCCAGGTCGCGGTGTGTCAGTTTAAACCATGCCCGTGAAAATGCCTCTGCAAATTCATCAGGGTTCTCAAGAAAACGCTTTGCTATGGGTCTGTATACTGGATCCATCCTTAGTGCAAGGTCAGTGGTGAACATGATAGGCGCATGTCGTTTTGACTGATCATGGGCATCTGGCACCATCTCCGCTGCAGCCGGATCAGATGGAACCCACTGATAGGCTCCTGCCGGGCTCTTCTCAAGGTTCCAGTCGTAACGGAACAGGGTCTCCAGAAAGGTATTGTCCCACCTGGTTGGAGTAGGGGTCCATGCTCCTTCCAGACCACTGGTAATCGTATCAGCACCCTTTCCAGTACCAAAACTGTTCTTCCAGCCAAGGCCCTGCTCCTCAATAGGGGCTGCCTCAGGTTCAGGGCCAACATACATAGCAGGGTCAGCAGCACCGTGGGCCTTGCCAAAGGTGTGTCCACCAGCAATGAGTGCAAC
>JAADHP010000060.1:0-6296 GCA_013151785.1 Nitrospirota bacterium
GGCAAGCACTACTGCAAAATTTAAATCCGCTCAAAATTAATATCCCCTATCCTTATGAATAGTTGCTGTATTTTTTACCGGACACCACTGATATTTGGACACAATCAAATTTATCAAATAAAAAATATATACAACTTGAAAACCAACTCCACCGTGGGTTCGAATCCCACCCCCTCCGCCATTGTCTTTGTTTAAAATCAGACAGATTTCTTGATATATATATCTAAAGTCCATAGTTTAGTATGTATTTAACATACAGAAAAGGCAGAGAAATTTCTTGACATTTGGTATTTAAAGGGGTATAATACAGTTGCCTGCAATTTTTCAGGCGTAGTATCAGAAAGGAGGCCTTTGTAGTATGTCGTACGAAGGAACAGTGAAGTGGTTTAATGAGACGAAGGGGTATGGCTTCATCCAGAAAGACGATGGTCAGGATGTGTTTGTCCATTATACCTCAATCCAGAGTAATGGTTTTAAGACCCTTACAGAGGGTCAGAGGGTATCCTTTGATGTTGTTGAAGGTGAAAAAGGACTTAAGGCAACCAACGTTGTAAAACTTGACTGAGAAAAAGACCCTCCGGTGCCTGCCTCTGGCAGGCACCATTGCATAAACTTCTCTATGAGACTTCCTCACTGGTTAAAAACAAAAGAGATCATTGGTGACCATAATACAAAACATCTCCTCCGCAAGCACGGCCTTTCCACTGTTTGTGAGGAGGCACGGTGTCCAAACCGTGGGATGTGTTTTTCAAAACCCACTGCCACATTCATGATACTTGGAGATAGATGTACAAGAAACTGTGGTTTTTGTTCTGTGAATTCAGATATGCCCATGCCCCCGGACCCTACAGAGCCTGAAAGAATTGCAAGGGCTGTGGTTGAAATGGGTCTCAGATATGTTGTTATCACCTCTGTAACAAGAGATGACCTGCCCGATGGCGGTGCAGGGCAGTTTGCAATGACCATCGAGAAGATAAGAGATCTTTCAAGTGATGTTAAGGTGGAGGTTCTTACACCTGACTTTAAGGGGCAACGGGAAGCCCTTAAAAAGGTAATTCACCAGGAACCTGATATCTTTAATCACAATGTGGAGACCATTCCAAGGCTTTACAATACGGTTAGACCACAGGCTGATTACAAAAGATCATTGAAGGTTCTGGAGATGGCCAAGGAACTTAGAGCAGAGCAGATTACCAAGTCAGGCCTGATGGTAGGCCTTGGTGAAACCTTTGATGAGGTGGTAGAGGTTCTCAAAGACTTAAAAGAGGCAGGCTGTGACATAATTACAATAGGTCAGTATCTCAGGCCTAAAAAGAGCAATGTCCCTGTAGTGGAGTATATAAGACCCGAGGTGTTTGATAAATATAAAGAAGCTGCGCTGGATATGGGATTTTCTTTTGTTGCCTCAGGCCCTCTTGTAAGGAGTTCAATGAACGCTGAGGAGATGTACTCCTTCAGCAGGTAATATGATGTGGAAGAAGGAAATACCGTTGTCCTGATTTGTTGATCATTCCCTTCCATTCATTCTCCGGTTGTTCCTTGAACATCTTTATGAGTTTTATCTCGTCATGGTCGGGTTTGTTTGAAGGATTCATTGGATTAATTGCTACACGACGGTAGATAAAGTCAGGAAAGTATCTCTTGAATTCCTCCATAATCTGTTTGTTAATAAAAGATACGGACATGGCTTCAGCAACAAAGGTTTTGTCCGGAAGGAGTTTGTATAACTTGGGTCTGAGTTTTTCTCTTGTGTATTTTATTGTGGCCTTGATATGTGAGAAAAGTATTTCCGTTTTTTCATAGGTTTCCTCAATTATCGTATCCTTTAGAGTAACGTAGATAAGCAGACTGAACATGCACCAGAATACAACCACGATTATACCAACACCAAGGATAAACTTCTTATTAAGGGTGAGATGCTGAATGTATTTCATGATTAAAGCGCCTCAAAGTATAAGGGTTTGCATAATATTAATGCACCAGTTTAGAATTGTCTCAGAAATCTCACATCATTTTCAAAAAAGAGTCTGATGTCGTCTATCTTATATTTTAGCATGGTAAGCCGTTCCACCCCCATACCAAAGGCAAATCCCTGGTACTTCTCGGTATCATAACCCACTGCCTCAAACACCTTGGGATGTACCATGCCAGCACCAAGTACCTCAAGCCATCCTGTTCCCTTACATACCCTGCAGCCTTCACCTGAGCAGAGGATACAACCGATGTCAACCTCTGTAGATGGTTCGGTAAAAGGGAAATAGCTTGGTCTGAATTTGACAGGTGTTTCAGGACCAAACAGGCAATGAATGAACAGTTCAAGCACTCCTTTGAGGTGAGAAAAGGTTATATTCTCTCCTACCATCAGACCTTCTACCTGGTGAAACATGGGTGTATGAGAAACATCAGCATCACATCTGTAAACCTTTCCGGGTGCAATGAATCTGAAAGGAGGGGTGCGTTTTTTCATTCCCCTTATCTGGACAGGCGAGGTGTGGGTTCTGAGTACTATATCGCTTTCAGTAGTGGAATCGTTATCAACTGAAGAGGGCTTTACGTAAAAGGTATCCTGCATTTCACGGGCTGGATGATCCTTCGGTATATTCAGTGCTTCAAAATTGTAATAATCCAGTTCCACCTCTGGCCCTTCTTCGACTTCAAATCCCATGGATACAAATGTATTGACTATTTCATCAAGAACCTGGGTTACGGGATGACGTTTCCCGGGCGGTATATATCTTCCAGGCAGTGTAATATCAATGGATTCAGAGAGGACTCTTTTTTTTGCTTCTTCAGATTCTAATTGTTGCTGAAGGGATTTGATCTCTGACTCAATAAATCTCTTCAGTTCATTTAATACCTTTCCAAACTTTGGTCTTTCTTCTCTTGGAAGCTCGGAAAGTCTTCTTAATCCATCCGTTACAATACCTTTCTTGCCCAGGTACCTGACCCTGAGTTCATTCAGGCCCTGAATGGTTTCGACCTGGGAGGATTCTTTTATGAAATCTTCTTTTATTTTTTTTATATCTTTCATTGTCTATAGGAAGAGGGAGGGGGAATGTCCCCTTAAGATTTATAAGCTAAGCAGCCACAGCTTCACGTGCCTTTTCAACGAGGCTTTTGAATGCTGCAGGATCACTGTATGCTATATGGGCTAAGGTTTTCCTGTCAAGCCCTACACCTGCCTTTTTCAAACCATATATAAACTGACCATAGGTCAAACCGTTTTGTCTTGCAGCTGCATTGATTCTTATGATCCAGAGCCTTCTGAAATCACGTTTCTTTGCCCGCCTGTCCCTGTAGGCGTACTGAAGGGCATGCTCTACTGCCTGTTTTGCGACCTTGTAACATCTGCTGCGTGCTCCATAGTACCCCTTGGCCATGGATAATATCTTTTTTCTTCTTCTTCGAGTCTTGAAACCACCCTTTGCTCTTGGCATTTTTTATGACCTCCTTTATTTTCTGAGTTATTATCCGTATGGTAACAGTCTTTTAACTGTTCGTTCCTGTGTTTTATCCACAAGGGATGATGTTCTGAGCCTTCTGGTACGTCTGGAAGGCTTTCCCGTCATTAAATGGCTTTTATTGGCCTTCCATCTTTTTACCTTGCCAGTGCCTGTTATTTTAAACCGCTTGGCAGCTCCTCTGTGAGTTTTGATCTTTGGCATCTGTAAGTCCTCCTATGGATGTTTATTTGGGTGCGATTATCATTGTAATACTTTTGCCCTGGAGTTTGGGCTTCGTTTCAATGTTGTACTTCCCGCCAAGTCTTTCTATTATCTTCTCAAAAACCTGCATTCCCAACTCAGGTCTTACAATCTCTCTTCCCCTGAAAAAGAGGGTAACCTTTGCCTTGTTACCATCCTCAAGGAACCTTATAATGTGTTTGATTTTCAACTCCAGGTCATGTTTGTCTATATTTGGCCTTACCTTGACCTCCTTTACTTCTATTGTCTTCTTATGAGAATGCTTTTTACTCAGCTGATACTTGAACTTGCCATAATCCATTATCCTGCAAACAGGTGGATTGGAATTGGGTGCAACCTCGACAAGATCAAGCCCTCTGTCTTCTGCAATGCTCAGTGCCTCACGTAAAGGCACTATACCGATCTGTTTGCCATCTGCATCAATAAGTCTGACTTCCTTTGCCCTGATACGCTCATTTACTCTATGGCTCTGTGCTATAGCAACACCTCCTGACGATATTTTTTTAATTATACAAAAATTTATAATGTTGATAGAACTACAAAGTTAAATTCTGTGTCCTGTCTTCAATCTCTTTCTTGAGCCGTTCAATCAGTTCATCTTTATTGTAAGGGCCTGTTTGTTCACCTGTACGTTTCCTTACGGGCAGGAGACCTGTTTCAGATTCCCTGTCACCTATTATAACCAAATAGGGTATCTTTCTGACAGTTCCCTGACGTACCTTGTACCCCACCTTTTCATTGTCAAAGAAGGGCTCAACCCTTATACCATTGTAAAGCATCTCATCCTGTATCTTACGGGCGAACTCTATGTGTCTGTCTGCTACGGTTATTATACCAACCTGTACCGGAGAAAGCCATGTGGGAAATGCGCCTGCATAGTGTTCTATCAGGATTCCAAAGAACCTTTCCAGAGAGCCCATCAAGGCCCTGTGAATCATTATGGGTCTGTGTTCGTTACCATCATGTCCTCGATAGGTGACATCAAACCTCTCAGGATTATTGAAATCAACCTGTATTGTACTGCACTGCCAGGGTCTGCCCAGGGAGTCCTTGACCTTGATGTCAATCTTTGGTCCATAGAACACACCTTCGCCAGGGTCTATCTCATAGGCCAGGCCCTTGTGCTCAAGGGCAGATTTTAACGCATCTGTAGCCCTGTTCCAGTCTTCTTCAGTGCCAACAAATTTTTCTGGCCTTGTGGATAGATAGATGTCATAGCTATCAAAGCCGAAGGTTTTCAGTACAAATAGTGTAAAGTCAAGTACACGGAGGATTTCCTCTTCTATCTGATCCTCTCTGCAGAATATATGGGCATCATCCTGTGTGAACCCCCGTACACGCAGTAATCCGTGAAGCACTCCCGAGCGCTCATACCTGTAAACAGTGCCAAGTTCGGCATACCGTATGGGGAACTCACGATAACTTCTCAGTGTACTCTTATAAACAGCTATATGAAAAGGACAATTCATGGGCTTGATTTCATACTCAATGCCCTCTATATCCATGGGGGAGTACATGTTTTCACGATAAAAATCCCAGTGTCCGCTCTGCTTCCAGAGGTTAAGCTTTGCTATATGAGGAGTATAAAGAATCTTATATCCAGCCCTGAGATGTTCATCCCGCCAGAAGTCCTCCATTGTCTTTCTAATAAGCGCACCATTTGGATGCCAGAGTATCAGTCCAGGGCCAATACTGTCATTTATACTGAAGAGATCCAGTTCCTTTCCCAGCCTTCTGTGGTCACGTTTTTTTACCTCCTCAAGAAAGTTCAGATATTTCTTCAGTTGTTTTTTGTCAGGAAAGGCAGTGCCATAGATTCTCTGGAGCATCTTGTTTTTTTCATCACCCCTCCAGTAGGCACCTGCCACTTTGAGGAGTTTGAATGCCTTGATATAGCCTGTTGAGGGTAGATGAGGGCCACGGCAGAGATCAACAAAATCCCCCTCCTCATAGAGGGAGACCTTTTCATCCTCGATCTCTTGAAGAAGCTCAACCTTGTATGTTTCTCCCAGCTTTTTAAAAAACTCGATAGCCTCTAATCTGTCCATCTCTTTTCTTATAAACGGGGTGTCTGCCTCGATTATTCTTTTCATCTCCTCTTCGATCTTTTCAATGTCCTCAGGTGTAAAGGGTTTATCAATATCAAAGTCATAGTAGAATCCATCATCTGTTGAGGGACCAATTGCTATCTTTACCTGGGGGAAAAGCCTTTTTACTGCGTGAGCCATAACATGGGATGTGCTGTGACGGTAGATATCAAGCCCCTCGGGCGAATCTGCAGTGATGACCTCTACAGTGCTATCATCGGAGATGCTGTCTAAACAAGTAGTGTCAATAATGCGTGAATCTATTTTAATAGCCACAGCAGATACGCTTCTTAGATAGTCCGTAAGAGAGCCTTTTTCGATATCTTTGACCCTATCCTTTATTTTGACTTTAATATTAATATCCTCCTTTAAGAAGT
Organism: Nitrospirota bacterium; assembly: GCA_013151785.1. Taxonomy (GTDB): domain Bacteria; phylum Nitrospirota; class Thermodesulfovibrionia; order Thermodesulfovibrionales; family JdFR-85; genus JAADHP01. Next base: position 6,169 of record JAADHP010000060.1, read on the forward strand.
CTACATATGGTAAAACATTAAATTATACCTTAAAATCAGGGGAGTTTTCAATGAAAAAAGGATTCCGATCATCTGGTTCTTCTCAGAAACACAATGATGATAATGCCGGAGAGTATCATAAAGGCACT
>JAADHP010000060.1:6373-8703 GCA_013151785.1 Nitrospirota bacterium
AACAAAGAAGCGAAAGACCCAGTAAAGAATCAAAAAGAGGGCTGTTGGGTATCCGCTCTTTTTGAAGCGGTCCTTCCATATCCAGAGTATGATAAAAAGAACAGGACCCTCTAAGATGGCTTCATAAAGTTGTGAGGGATGTCTTGGCAGAGGACCTCCCTCGGGAAATACCATTGCCCAGGGTACATTTGATATCCTTCCGAAGAGTTCACCATTTATGAAATTTCCGATCCTGCCAAGACAGAGTCCAACAGGTGCGGTGACAACGATTAAGTCGGAGAGTCTCCAGAAATCAAGATTTCTCCTTCTTACAAAAAGAATTCCCGCAAGAAGTGTACCAATAAGTCCTCCGTGAAAGGACATGCCGCCATGCCACAGGGCAAAGATTTCCAATGGATTCCTGATGTATTGAGCAGGGTTATAAAATACCACATAGCCCAGTCGTGCACCTATTATGAGACCAAGTATAAGATAAAAATACAGATCATCCACTACTGTGTTGTCAATACCATCTGGCCTTTTTTTAATCTGATATCTTACAAGAAGATAGGATGCTGTAAATCCAAGGAGATACATAAGGCCATACCATCTTATCTCCAGTGGTCCTATTTTCACAATATAGGGTTTTATCTCTGGATAGGGAATCATCTCTTCAGGTAAATCCTCTCGGCTATCTCCCTGTTAAGTTTATAACCCACATCTATCATCATGCAGTACATTCTCTGTGCAAGGGTTTCAGTGTCTATCTTTATTATGCTCTTTATTGTAGAGTTTATTATAAATGCCTCTTCAGAATAAAGCTCAAGAATCTCATTGTTGATATCCAGGTATTGATCCATCTCAAAGGCCCTGTAAACCATTTCATCATAACTGCTGGTGCCCTCTGTTCTGAGCAAAGAAAGAAAGAGATTAACAAGGATTTCTATCCGCTTTCTCCTGATTGGTATGATCCTCTTATAATCGTAAGAGATACGTAAGGGCAGGAGCTTTATATCACGGAGGAGTTTTTTGTCAAGAAGTTTTGTTGTTTCTGTCAACTCATCTATCTCTTCAGTGGTTAGTGCGAGATTGTTTTCATACAGGACTGATGCTGTGGAAAGACATGCTTCATTGAACTCCAGTTCACGGTTTACACGATAGGAAAGGAATTTCTTGAACACAGGCAGTTCCAGTGTTCCCATTGCACGACCACAGGATTTTATGCACCTCTCTGTAAGGGTACAGTAAAACCGCCGAGCAAATCCTATGATTGCCTTTTCTTTATCCATTGGATGTGTTACATAGGATAACATAGAAATTGCAGGTAGTGCACTATTTATGAAAGAGTATGAGGATTGACATCTATTCAGGTTAAATTATATGATATATAAGTTATTATTATGTTTGGGGAGTCGTCTAATGGCAGGACGGCAGACTCTGGATCTGCTTGTAGGGGTTCGAATCCTCTCTCCCCAGCCATCAGATTTCCTTCAAGCGGTCCCATCGTCTAGTGGCCCAGGACACCGGCCTCTCACGTCGGAAACAGGGGTTCGAGTCCCCTTGGGACCGCCAAATATTTCTTTAAAATTCAATAACTTATCTTTCTAAAACCATCCAGAATACTGTCTCCAAACTGTCTCCAATTGTGTATCCCAACTTCATTTAGGAGAATAACAAACCAACACTGGCGTCCTTTAAGAGTAGCCAGAATAAACATGGCCGAGATTAACTGTCTATAAACCTAAAAAGCCCATATAGAGACGTAAGGTATACAACGGAAACTCTATTGTGAAGATACTGTTTACAGAGGGCAGGCCTGTCTTTAGACATCTATGTCGTATTTTTCTTTAAACTCTTCTCCAAGATGACCTGTTTATAAAATTCCTTCAGGGAATGCTTTTTCTCTTCACAAAGGGAGGCCTTATAGGTGTTAGACAAAACTCTCTAAAGCCTTCTTCTTGTCTATCTCCAATGTATATGAAAGTATTGTCTTAAGGTCTATCTTCTTTGAAGCATCTAGAATCTCTATGCCTACTATTTTGTTGTCTTCTGTTGTATCTAAATTTACACCTTCTGAGACCTCTATTACTCCGTCAGGCTTTTTATTGCTTAATTTTATATATAGTGCATCAACCTCTTTATCATAATATACCTTCATTTTCTTCTCCTCTTTTTCAATGGATATACCGTTATTACTGTTATTATATCATTTTCCTTATCTACAACAACCTTTATAGGAAGATTATATCCTTCAATGAATTTTATAATTAAAGTCTTATATCAACGAGGTCTCCTGTACTTACACCGTTCAATTTAAATTTCAAACTCTTCAAAGATATCTGATGATAGGG
>JAADHP010000180.1:0-6287 GCA_013151785.1 Nitrospirota bacterium
TTAAACCTCTTCTCTATCTTTAAAATCTTATCAAGTCTCCTTGAGTGTCTCCCTCCTTCAAAGGGTGTTTCTAACCAGGTAAGGAGTACCTTCAAGGCTACCTCTCGTTTGATAACCCTGCCACCCATAACGAGAATGTTGGAGTCATTATGCAATCTGCTCATCCTTGCTGTATACTCATCATGACAGAGTGTTGCCCTTATACCTGGAAACTTGTTTGCCACTATTGACATCCCGAGCCCGGTACCACAGATCAGGATTCCCCTCTCCACCTCTCCTCTTGCTACTGCAAAGGATACCTGTTCGCCAAAGTCAGGGTAATCTACAGAAGCCTCTTCGTGAGTTCCAAAATCAACAGGTTCAATACCTTTTTGAATAAGGATATCCTTGATGAAGTTTTTCAACTCCAGGCCTGCGTGATCTGAACCTATAGCTATTCTATTCCTCGACATGAAGGGGAACTTAAGGAAATAATATCTTTAATCATAAAATAAATAATGCCATTGATGTCAAGTGCTTATTTGTTTTATAATTTAAGGTTCTTTGATATCTTTTGCTACAATTCAGATCTCAAGAGGAAGTTTTAAAATTCTTAGAATACGAGGTTTAAAATTATGAGTAAACACACTGTCACACTTATACCAGGCGATGGAGTGGGCCCTGAAATAACAGAGGCAATGGTAAAGGTCATCGAGGCCTCTGGTGTTGATATCAACTGGGAGATAGAGAATGCAGGAGAGGAGGTCTATAAAAAAGAGGGAACACCTTTACCAGAAAGGGTAATTGAATCGATAAAAAAGAATAAAGTGGCAATAAAAGGGCCTGTGACCACCCCCGTAGGAACAGGCTTCAGGTCAGTAAATGTTGCCTTAAGACAGGGGCTTGATCTTTATGCCTGTGTCAGACCCTGTAAATCCTACAAAGGCGCACGGACAAAATATGAAAACATAGACCTTGTAATTGTCAGGGAAAACACCGAGGATCTATATGCAGGAATCGAGTTTCAAAAAGGTGCAGAAGAGACAGGGCGTCTTATAGAGTTTATAGAAAAAGAAACAGGCCGGCATATCAGGGAAGATTCCGGGATAAGCATTAAACCCATCTCAGTATATGGCACAGAAAGGATTGTACGTTTTGCCTTTGATTATGCCCGCAGGAACGGTCGCAAGAAGGTTACCGCTGTTCATAAGGCAAACATAATGAAATATTCTGATGGACTATTCCTGGAAGTAGCACGGACTGTGGCACAGGACTATCCGGATATTGAATTTGAGGATAAAATTGTGGATAATATGTGTATGCAGTTAGTTCAAAAGCCCGAACTCTATGATGTGTTGGTGCTACCGAATCTGTATGGAGACATAGTATCTGACCTTGGGGCAGGCCTTATTGGAGGGCTTGGTCTTGCACCCGGTGCCAATATCGGAGATGAGTATGCCGTATTCGAGGCAACTCATGGAAGCGCACCCAAATACAGGGGTCTTAACAAAGTGAATCCCCTTGCCATGATCCTCTCAGGGGTTATGATGCTACGGTATCTTGGAGAAGAAGGAGCTGCTAATCGTATTGAAGAGGCTGTAAAAGAGGTTGTTGCAGAGGGCAGGTATGTTACCTACGACATGAAGCCAACCCCTGATGATCCAACTGCAGTAGGCACATCTGAGATGGCAGAGGCAATTATCAAGAGCATCAATAAATAGATGGAAGCTATACCCATAAGTATACCAAGCAACCTTATCGGTATTATTGCCATTGTAGTCTGTGTATTGATTGTTGCCTTTCTATCAAGTTCTGAGGCATCTCTGATCTCGGTAAATCGTATCAGGATGAAGCATCTTGCTGAAAATGGAGACAAAAAAGCAAAGATTGTACAGTCCATACTCTCTGAACATGACCGTCTCTTTGGAACGATTCTTTTAACAGAAAACTTCTTTATTATCCTTGCCACATCTCTTGGAACAGCAATTTTATTGAATATCCTTGGAAAAGACGGATGGTTAATAGCCTCGCTCATGATGACCATATTGATTGTTTTAATAGGCGAGATAACACCAAAGACCATCGCATTGAGCCATTCAGAGCGGTATGCACTGCTTGTGGCAAGACCCATAAGGTTCCTCATCACCATAACGAGTCCGATAGTGTGGTTTTTTACGAGACTGCCTGGCTGGCTTCTGAAAATAATGGGTGCCAAGATTCATCCTTCACCCTTTGTGACAGAGGAGGACATCAGGGCAATGATAGACCTGGGAGAGGAAACAGGCACGCTTCTTGAGGAAGAAAAGGAGATGTTACAGAAGGTCTTTGAGTTCGGGGATACCATTGCCTCAGAGGCAATGGTTCCCCGCACCGAGATAGTTGCCATTGAAGACACAGCAACCGTTTCAGAGGCTTTACAGCTTGTCAAGGAAAAGGGCTTTTCACGTTATCCTGTTATTCAGGAAAAGATGGACAATGTTGTAGGAATACTCTATATCAAAGACATCCTTATAAAGATGGCCGAAGAAAAAATCTCCCCCGAAACACCTATTAAAAATTTTGTCAGGGAGGCCTACTTTATACCTGAAAACAAACCCATCAGTGAACTCCTTAATGAGATGCAGAAGAAAAAGTTCCAGATCGCCATTGTCATGGATGAATACGGAGGCACAGCGGGTCTTATAACCCTTGAGGATCTAATGGAAGAGATTGTTGGCAGTCTTCAGGATGAGTTTGAAAAGATACAGGCAGAAAAGGATGTGGAGGTTATCGATGAGCGAACCTTTATAGTATCTGGCACAACAAGCCTTGATGAGGTAAGCGATCTTGTAGGTGTAAGGCTGGAAAGTCCTGATTTTCATACCATCGGTGGGTTTGTCTTCGGACTATTTGGCAGATTACCAAAAGAGGGAGAGCAGATCAGATATCATAATCTCAGATTTTTGATCCTATCCATGGAACAGCGTAAGATATCAAAGATAAAGATAACCAAGCTTTAGGAGGAATAAAAACCGTGAGAAGAAAGGTTTCTGTAATAGGTGCGGGCAATGTAGGAGCAACCCTTGCTCAATATATCGTCATGGACGGCATTGCAGATGTAGTGCTCTATGACATAGTGGAGGGTATGCCTCAGGGGAAGGCACTGGATATACTTGAGGCCACCCCGCTGTACAATGTAAGCTCCAGCATAGAAGGAGTGAATGATCTGGAAAGGATAGAGGGCTCGGATATTGTGGTCATCACAGCAGGTGCCGCACGTAAACCGGGGATGTCCAGGGATGACCTTTTAAATACCAATGCATCCGTAGTAAGAACGGTGAGCAAAGCAATAAAGCAGTACTGTGCTGATCCAATAGTGATTGTAGTGACAAACCCCATGGATGTGATGGCGCAACTTTGCTGGATCGAGACAGGATTCCCTACCCACAGGGTCATGGGCATGGGAGGGATTCTGGATTCAGCCCGGTTCAGAACCTTTGTTGCCGAGGCTACCGGGGTATCTGTAAAGGATGTAGAGGCACTTGTGCTTGGCGGTCATGGAGATCAGATGGTTCCGCTGCCACGATTCACTACGGTCAGAGGAGTTTCCATTATCCATCTCCTTTCTGAAGACAGAATCAGGGCACTTATAGAAAGAACAAGGAATGGTGGTGCTGAAATAGTGTCGCTTCTAAAAACAGGAAGTGCCTATTATGCACCTGCTGCTTCCACCTATCAGATGGTCAAGTCCATATTACTTGATGAAAAAAGATTTCTTCCTGCAGCAGCCTATCTTGACGGACAGTACGGCATAAAGGGTCTCTTCGTGGGAGTACCTGTTGTGCTTGGTAAAGATGGTATTGAAAGGGTTGTTGAACTCTCGTTGTCCGATGAGGAAAAGGAAGGGTTCTATAGATCCGTTGATGCTGTCAGGGCACTCGTTGAAAAACTAACTTAAAAAGGAGGTTATCCATGGAACGTACGCTCTCTATCGTCAAACCCGATGGTGTCAAGAAAGGACTCATTGGTGAGGTGATCAGTCGTTTTGAAAAGGCAGGGTTAAAGGTTGTGGCTCTTAAGATGGTTAAACTTTCCAAAGATCAGGCTATGGGGTTTTACATAGTGCATAAGGACAAACCCTTTTATAATGGTCTTACCGATTTCATGTCAGAGGGACCCATAGTTGTCATGGTAATTGAAGGGGAGCAAGCAATCTCGAAGGTCAGAGAGATAATGGGTGCAACCAACCCCAAAGAGGCTGCCCCTGGTACCATAAGGGCTGATTTCGCCTCTGACATCGAAAGAAACATAGTCCATGGCTCTGATTCCAAAGAGTCTGCCGATTATGAGATAGGGTATTTTTTCTCATCCCTTGAAATAAATAGCTCTATCAACTAAAATATATGGCTAATATATCCTATTACCTGCTTTAATTAAAGTTTTACTTCAGGTCTATCTTCGTATGATTATGTAAATATGACAAGGATAGACCTGAAGAATATTCTTTTTTCACAACATAAAATAAGTGAATATGCTCTATTCAAGAAAAATTTTAATATCAGTAATTGTAGCTTTGAGCGTTGTATTTCTACAGTCCGGCAGGGTCTTTTCTTCTGAAAAGAATATAACTGTTCCTGAGAAGAAAATAAACGGGAATATCTTCTCATATAGCTCACTAAACAGAAAAGTGATACTTATCGAGAAAAAGACAGATCGCTTGTTTCTGGTAAATATCCGGGACGACACTCCTGTGATCGTTTCAGAGTATCCTGTTGTGACAGGCCAGAACAATGGTGACAAATTGCGGGAAGGAGACCAGAGAACACCTGAGGGTATCTATTTCATACAAAAATACATCCCTCCCGAAAAGCTAAATACTCTGCTTTTCGGAGATGGTGCCTTTCCCATAAATTATCCAAATCTGGTTGACAGGATACACGGAAAAACGGGTCACGGTATATGGATCCATGGAAGAGGAAAACTCACAAATGGCAGACGCACCAATGGATGTATCTCTTTAAGCAACAAGGATCTTGCAACACTAAAAGCGTTCCTGGTACGTGGTTTTCCTGTGGTAATAACAGAGGAACTTGATTTCCTGACTCCTGAGGAATACAAAAAGGAAAAAGAACGATATCTCAGATATCTCAGAGATTTTATTAGCGCATGGCAGAACAATGATTTCCCTTCATTCAAAAAATTCTTTTCCAGATCCTTCAGGTCATCATGGAATGAGGACTATGATGTATATCTGGAAAGAAAAAAACGACTTATGCTCCAGTATCCCGAAAAGGATATCACCCTGAAAGACATAATACTGTACAAGGAAAATTCCAGGGAATTAATGTATGAGTACAAGCAACTCTACTGTTCAAGTAATTATATTGATTTTGGTCTGAAAAGACTCTACCTTGAAGGTGACAGCAATGGACAATACAGTATTATCGCGGAAGAGTATAGAAAGCTTCCTGTGGTACCGGAAATAAAAGGATATATTATTGATTTTATAAACAAATGGCTCTCCTCGTGGAAAAAGCAGGACATCAACAGCTATATATCCTTCTATAGTGCTGATTTCAGGCATGGCTCAATGGATCTGAACGAATGGAGAGAATACAAGGAGAGTGTTTTCAAGAAATCGAACATAAAGGATATACAGATAGAAAACATCACCATACAACTTGTTTCAGGTGGCAGGATCAAGGCACGGTTTGTACAGGACTACAAATCAGACATCCTTGAGGACAGAGGAATCAAGACACTGATTATAGAGGGATGTCCTGAGGATTACAGGATAATTCAGGAGTACTGGAAACCATTATGATAAAGTATACTGCAGCCCTGCTGGCATGCCTATATATATTCATGCCGTGTTCACCATCTTATTCTTCAGAACACATTACGGAGAAACGATATATCCATGAAGTTCAGCTTGAAGGCAGTCCCTATGAACTCCATATATTCAGGATCTACGGCCGTGAGAAGGGACCCACAATGCTAATCATAGGAGGCATCCAGGGAGATGAACCGGGTGGTTTCCTCTCTGCCGATCTTTATACAGAAATAGCCCTTGAGAAGGGTAATCTCATTATAGTACCAAGGGCAAATTTCAAGTCCATAATACTCTTCAACAGAGGTGTGGATGGTGATATGAACAGGGTTTTCACGAAAGAAAGGCCCGAAACAGATATGGAACGGGCTGTGGAAATCATAAAAAAGCTTATGAAGGAGGCAGATGTCTTCCTGAATCTCCATGACGGCTGGGGTTTCCACAGAGATACCTATATTGACGAATTGAGGAATCCCAGAAGATTCGGACAATCCATCAT
>JAADHP010000180.1:6297-7518 GCA_013151785.1 Nitrospirota bacterium
TGATACTGATACCTATGAATGTGCCAATGGTAAAGAGATCCCTCTTTCCAGAATTGCCAACAGGGTACTGGAAGGTGTTAACAGAAAAATAAAAGAAAAAAAATATCTCATGCATCTCTTCAATACACGCACAAATGCAAACAATACCCCCTATCCTGAAATGAAGAAGACAGCAACATATTTTGCCCTGAAGGAATACTGTATCCCTTCCTTTGGCATCGAGACCTCCAAGAATCTTCCGTCCCTGGAGATGAAAATCCTTCATCATAATTATGCAATAAATGAATTCATGCGAGAATTCGGTATAATTCCGGAACAACCCAAAATACTCCTTGTAAAACCAAAACTTCATTATGCAGTCATATCGGTAAACAATGAACCTGTGATAGTGGAGAATGGCGGCAGTCTTTTTGTTGAGGAAAACGACATAATCAAGGTAATCCATATAGAATCAAATTATGAGAGGGGGCTTTCATGCGATGTACTTGGCTATGGCAGTCTGAATGATCTGCGTAAGGAGATCATCCTGAAAAACAACACGGATATTATCTTCAGGAAGGATAACATAAGAATGGGTAGTATCAATGTGAAGGTAAGGAAGAACGGAAGAACAAAGTATTTTGTATTCATTGTAACCCACAATAACAGGAAAAAGGCCATCCTTGAGGGAGAGGTTCTCAGAGTCAAGGAGGGAGATACCATTGAACTCATCGAGGCCTTTGGAGACAATGGCCATTCAATGGATTATATAATCAATTTCAAAGGGTTCATCCCTGCAGGGGTCAGCAAGAATACCGGTGATGACAGAGGGGTGAAGATAAAAATAGCACGCAAAAGGCTGATAAAAAAATTCTCTAAATACGGCAAAGGCAGGATTTATCCTGTAACAGCAGAGATTTCCTCAGGTGAGAGGGCCAGATTCTGGCTTGAGATAGAGGATTAGTCATATCCAAAATCTATAGAAACAAGGCAGGGCACCTCATAAAAATAAGGCAATCCACAGGATTAGTCAACAGTGTAATCTCTTTTCAATACCCTGTCAAAACACCGAGACCTCTCAGTAGAGAGAGGTATTCTTAAAATCTATTTTTAGGGGGCAACAGGTGGTTCATCAGGGCATTGATGCAATGGGATTTAAATTATAACAGGACAGAACCTTGCCAGCCTTAAGGTTATACATCCTAAAAATGCCGATAGAAAAAGGTCTGTACAAAACAGGCA
>JAADHP010000048.1 GCA_013151785.1 Nitrospirota bacterium
AAGGCGGTTATCAGTTTTTCAAGGACGACCTTGAAGTCCATATCAATTTACAACCTCCATCACCACCCCGCAGAAGGGGTTAAGCAAAAAAGGCTCCTCGCGGGAATTTGTGCTACAGGCTTATCATAACACCTCGAGCACCGCCCATCCGAAGGGAGTAAGACTGTTCCCATTCCTAGGCCTTGCATTATTTGAGGAAAGCCAAATCGTTGTAGCATGATCTTCGTACTTGGGAGACTTTCCTCTCCCTTGCATGATCTTTATCTTCCTGTTTCCTTCAATCGTTACGGCCTCGGCTCCGGAGTGCCTCCCAAGGCGGACGAGGAATATATCTTCTTTCTGTTTTTTCCCAACGTTAACCAGTTTAGGCATCTGAAATCCCAACTTCTCCTCAATAATGCTTTTTTCTTTTAAGTAAACTCTTGCATAGTGCTTGTGTACAGATTTTAAGAGGACCTTTTCCTCGAAAGGTTTTGGAATACTGAACTCATCAAGCGGCAGCTGAACCTGAATAGTCCCATCAAAAGTGCTTCCTCTCAGAACAACCTCGAAAATCTGGGATGGACCACGCCCTATCTGGCCAGCATCCTTCTTTATGTTAACTGCATAAAGTATTTTAGTATGGATAGTGCCAACAGGCATAAAATCTGACACCTTTAACATTCTGAACGGATCTGTACTAAAGCTTCCAGCAAGAAGTTCATCCTCAAGTGCTTTAGCCTTCATTCTTTTAACGATAGGCCTCGCAGGTTTATATTCCTTTTCAAGTACAAATTTTTTCAGTTCCTCGATATCTCCTCCTGCACAGGCAAGCATGCTGAGATAACCCGTTCGTAAGGCTCCCTTAAGTGAAGTGCCAGGAATGTAAGGTCTCTTGTCATATGAATTATAAGCAGTTCTGTTTATTTCAAACCTGTTCAATTCTTGCTTGATCTTGGCCGGGTCGGTGGTCCTAAGCGCCTTAACCTCTCGATATCTCTCAGAAATATCTTTTGCAACCTCAATCTCCCTGCCTCTCACCTTATGCCTCTTGTTCGAAATAAACCTGTAAAGTTCAATAATGGATGGAATGGTTCCCTTGCTGGCAATGTTTGTAAGCTCTATCTTATCATTGTTGTCTAGGGCCTTAACAAACTCTACTGGGTCAAAAGGGACAAGGACATTTCTATCAGGGTCGATTACGAAAGATGTTGGCTCATACACCTCACCACACCCGATATGAACTGGCGATAGTATATGAAGTTTTATGTTCAGCCTTGTTATTCTTGAACCAGAGTAGCTCATGGTCAAATCTCCTCCCTTAGAGGAATGTATAATGCATATCCCTGCGATACAGCTTCTGGAAGCACCTTCGAAGTACCCTTTGCTGCAGTACCGATATATGGCTTTTTGAATATGGAGGGGTCGTTGGGAACAAATACGGCGCCTTCATCCGCCATAATTACAGGATTCTTGAACGGGTTTTGTGCTTTAGCAAGTCTATCGCCATGCCTGCCGAATCGTATGAAGGGGGCAAAAAACATTTGCTGAAACGCAGCCTTTTGTGGAACAGACGGAGATATGGTATAGCAACTGTTGGGAGAAGAGGCACCTATCTTCATTAAATCAACCTCGCTTACATCACAGACATCAAACCTTCCAAGACCTGTAGAGGCATCTCTTCCAAAACCAAACTCACCAATCCGCTTGAATGCCTCTTCCACAGCGTCTATTTTTACAGGGTCATAAACTCCAACGAAAATGGCAAGTTCAGTCTCTGGAAACATAACTTCCTGAATGGTTGAATATGGAGCAAACATACCCTCACCAGTGGTTCCTGTAAGTCTGTTTATGGTGTTATGGGGTTGTGAGAAATCAACAATAAACGATGCGGAATTGAAACTAAACTCTCTCACGGTTTCTTCAGGCAATCCATCAGCTGCTCTTTTGAACAGATCCTCATTGTCTAAAAACTCTAAATCCTTAATACTGTGAATGGACTCTGTCTTTGCAACGATCATCCACCTTCTTTTCTTAAGAGCTTTTCTCTGCCGGATAATCTCTGCTTTATCCATGGATGTAAGGTCAAAAATCATATCAAGTGGCAGGTCCGGTTTCTTAAAAGCATAAAACTCTCTGTCGCCCTTGTATATTTTAGGAAAAGCTGATGACACGACAATGAAAGGGCGTCTTTCGTATTCAGCAAGTAAATCCTCAATTGATGAATTAAAGAGATTTCGATCATAAGCTGCCTGCCAGCATATATGCCCAAAAAGCGTGTCACCTTTCAGTGGGGTTGCAAACCCTGACCGTGCTCTTACGGTTATCTCATATGTTTGCACGTCTCCTCCGATGATATTAAAGGTTTAGAGTTGCACTCTCACCGTCACGTTTAAGCTCCCTGAACTCAATCCTTCCATAGCCGCGGCTTCCATTGCCTCCAATAGAATCCAACTCGAGCAGTTTCAGTCCCCTGAGAAGTTCATCAAAAAGGGTTTCATCACCATTCTGAAGCACCTTGAAGCTGAGGGAAAAATCAAACTCTGTACCTTCCGGAATCCTCTCTATAAATCTTGGATTCTTAGCTGTTCCTGTTATTCTGTCAATGCTATTTTCTGACTTCTCTTCTGTCAGTGGCCACCGGTTTTTTCTGGCTTTTACCTTCCATTCACTGTTCAGATAACAGTCTGAAAACGACACACGCGTAGGTCCAATATCACTCATATCTTCACTCTCGGCCCCACTACAGCCAAAAATTTTGAGTATCGCTTCAGCCTTTTGCTTGAGGGCATCTTTATCTTCGCTTTTTTCCAGATTCCTGAGTGTTTTTATTGAAACAATACCACCCTCCTCTCTGTTAAAAGGCACAAGACCGCTTTCAAGTTCCATAAGCGACCTCACCTTACCTTTAAGTGATGAGCCTGGAATATATGGCTCAAGAGTATGAGGGTGTTTTATTACAGGACTATCCGTTCCTCCTATGTGCATCTCCATGTCTCCAGAACCTATGTGCAACCCGCTTTTCAGAACTATTTTCCCTTCAAGTCTTATTATCCTTCTCAGTGTCAGGTCCATATTATCCTCCTACCTGTCTTTATTTATCTGTGACTCGTAATATTTGTAATAACCCATAAAGGCCTCAAAAAAACTGATAAACACTTCGAGTGATTGAGGATTCCTACTGTCAACCTGTTCGAGACATTTTTTCAGCATCGTGGTAAAATTTCTTGTTATGAGTCCCCGACCTTCAGCATATGCAGCCTTTGCGTTCAGCATCTTCAGGTAAGGCAGAAGATCATCAATCGACTCACCACTTTTGATTAAGTCCTTAAATCTCAAAGCTTCATCGTAAAACTTCCTCAACTGTGAGATCTTGTTCTTCTCGAGTTTTTTTCCTTTGAGCCCGTCATTACATATTGTCTCTGCACACTTTTCAGCCACTATCGAAAACAGCTCAGGGTTGATTTGTCCTTCTCCTGACCAAAAACTTATATTCATGATCCAGCACCTCCAGAAAATTTTTCACCTATGATTATAAATAACCTGCCAGAGTGGAATTTTGAAGGCCCCTCCATGCCTGTGTATCCACTGTCCTACGTTGAGAACCTCCTCCATCAACTTCTCATTGTTCTTCATATTTCTTACAATCGTATACTTGAGCATCGCCTGCCATTTGAGGCATTCAAGATCATCAAGGCTTACGCCGTATATGAGTCTCGAGACAAGCTTCCTTTCACATTCTGCCATGTAGAGCAATCTGTTAAGCCGGTAAAGCATCGCATTATTAACCACACCCCCTGCTTTCCACCTCTCGATTGTATCTCTGATTTCTTCCAGCTCGGTAAAGTCTTTCCATGTTACAGCTTCACCGAAGACGGTTATTCTGTCTCTGCCTACTGACTTTGATTTGTCAAGCACTTCCTCGGATGCCTTTGCAAGGTGCAGAACAGGAGTGTTTGGTTTGCATACATGCAAACCGGCCGACAATGTAATATCAGGATTGTAGCAAACATACTCTCTGAATCTTTCGTAGATTATACCTGCAAACTCCACGGTCCTATTCCATGGACCAATAAGGAACAGATCATCTCCGCCGGCAAACACTGTATATATGTCCTTAAACTTTTCCTCTGTCTTTAGTAGATGCGGAACATACATTGCAAAAAATTGATTCATCAGCCTACTCATCGTGGCAAGCCTTGAAAGGGTCAGCCTCTCGGCAGGAAGCCCGGTGGCAAAGAGCTGACCAAGATGGTCAACATCTGCCTTGAAAACACCTATTGCCTCAATGCCTTCAAAGCTCTGATGTCTCGATCCGTTTTCAGATGCCTGAACTCTATTCAATGCCATCTTTGCAATGTGATGAAAAGTCTTTGGTAGGTCTTTCTTTACCGCATATAGTATTTCTTCCTGTTTTCTTTCCGTCTTTTCTCCATGTAGGTACCTGTCGATCATCTCATCGCTCTCGTCACCTTTATCATATTTTGGCACATAACCATTGATAAATTTTGTCGTGAAATCCTTTTTAAAAACTCCAGATTCTGGGACGCTTATATCCCAGTACTTCAAAAGTCTGCCGTGTCTTGCCAGCTCAAGGAGTTTACCAGAGGGGAAAAACAGCTGATACTGACCAAACAGGGGTTCGAGCAATTTCTTTCCCGTAATGTCAGCATCAGCAACGGTTATGGCAATCCGGTCCTGTTTAACAAGATGTGTTCCTATGAAGACATGATCCGTACAAATCCTGCAGGCGTAAATCCTATCATCCCTTGAGATCTCAACGGTTCCCTCATCAGTTGCAGGTCTTCTGTTACAGAAAGGACATATTCCGAGTCTGTTGTCAAAACCGTCAAGATAATCAGTCACCACACCACCGTATTTTTCAAGAGAGACCTTTTTGAACTTTCTCCTTTCTATCTCTCTTGAAAGCCTCTCAAGCAGTGATGGAAAACTGCCACTTACAAAATCATTACATGAAGCTTCTACCGACGCGAGGCCTATAGAGGCCTCTCCGTAGAAATTACTGATAAGCCAGCGGTTGACATCGTCTTCAACCTTCTCCAACGTATTTCTGATACTTTCAGTATTAGGTGCAAGAATTGTGAATTTGCCTGCAGCATTAAGTATTATTGACGTGGAAGGAAGACCAACTCTCCTGCATATCATATCGGCGGCAAGCTCTGAAAGAAGGGACACGTAAAAAGATCTTCCTCTTAAAAGCTTTGCCGATGCCTTTCCAGTACTCCCGCCTTCAGTAAAGATAAAGTTCTGAATACCGTAAAACTCCCCATTAATAAGCATAAGCTTAGAGGGCTCGTAACTCTTTATGTTATCAACACTAAGTGTCCCTGTTTCCTTATGATACAAGTATAGTGCAGAGGCTATCGCAGAGGTCATCCTTGAATGGTCGTATAGGGATACGTCAGGAATGTCCTGTCCGACGGTGGCAGCGGGTATGTGCGACGCATACAACATGAAGAGGCTGTCAAAGTGATCAAACCAGAGAGGCACATTTTCACCATGTCCTGTTTTTATAATCTTTTCAAGGCCATCGACAAACTCGAATAAAAGATCCCTGTACTCCTTCTCGGCTACTTCTCTGTTTTGAGGAGTTACAGACTCTCCCGGAAAAATATTTGCAGGAGAGATCATCCCAAGGGGATAGCGGTATCTTGTATCTTTTGTACTTGTACCATTTCTTGCAAGCTGTTCAAAGATTGAAGCAAGACGAACTTTCTTATAATCCTTTACGTCAGCTCTTGTGTTGTAAGTTTGTTCGAAACTTTTCCTGTCAAAGCCGCTGCTCACTCTGTCTGCTACTGCTACTATCCATTGTAATGGTGTTTCAGGCAAGTGGTGTTTGGCTGCAAGATTTATAAATGAATCATCAAGTCCCCAGCCGGTTCTATTAAACTTTGAAGGCAGAATTTTTTCGAAGTGGTCTATAAATGCAGCTGTATAGACAGCATGCAGATGTGTATAGTTTCCCTTAAAATGCGGTTGATAGAGATCACGGTTATTATTCAGAAATTCCATGCCAATATGAAATCCTGGAACTAACTCCTCGCTGTCCGATTCTTTGACCGATGCCCTTTCTGCAAATTTGCCTATATCGTGAAGAAAGGCTGCAATGGCAATTTTAAAAACAGTCTCGTCCATTTATGCCTCCGGCTAAGATTGATCTAAAGTTAACCCTGACAATTTCAGACACCACCGTCTGATACTCTCTCTGCTTGAACTCTTTCATTTCTTCAATCCTCTGTCAAAAAATTCAAAAATTAAAAATCAAAAACAAAACT
>JAADHP010000128.1 GCA_013151785.1 Nitrospirota bacterium
AACTATTCATAAGGATAGGGGATATTAATTTTGAGCGGATTTAAATTTTGCAGTAGTGCTTGCCGTGATGGCAAGCAGCAAAATTTCCTCGCAGACGGACAGGGATGTCCGGCGAGAATGAGACGAAAAATTAATATCCCCTATCCTTCAAGGACTTATCACGGTTTATCGGACAGTATTGCTCTTTATTGTATTGAAATAAGTCTGCATTGCACAGTTTTCAATCTCTACCAGTCTCTGAAAGGGGTGATTAAAATCCTCCACCCCTGCAGTAAACACACCATGTCCGAACACTATAACCGCATCACTTTCTTTGAATGCCCCTGGAACGGTGTTTACAATCCCTGTTCTGCCTGTGCCGATCTCGCCAGGCACTATAGGTGTATTACATAAAAACCTCTTTTCAGGGCATCTTCTGTAGCATTCTCCCCTGATGGGGCAGTCTTTCTCGCAATACATGGACATGATTACTGAAAACTTCGGATGGCCATGCAGGAGAAACCGATATGAAGTTTCCCAGTAGATCGCCCTGTGGGTTGGAAACTCGGATGATGCGGTTATTCCAACAGATGATGAACCATCTACGGGGACGGCGTCTATGGCTCCCCGTAGTTCATCCAGTGAAGCCGATGTCTCGCTGATATACACTGTACCATTCATGTATGCCGAGATATTGCCGAAGTAGGAATCCACAAGCCCTTTTTCTACAATAACCCTTCCGGCCTCTATAATCATATCCATTAATGCATTCCTATCAGATAGAGCACCTCTTGTCAGATGGGTATCTGTTTTATCTACTGGCTTGATGTAGCTCTTTATTTCCTCAAAGGTTTCAACCCTTATTCTGTCTTCACAGGGGGGTCTTTTAAAGTATGCTAGGCTATCATAGAAATACTTCACAAAGGTAGAAAAACAGGTGGAACTGAAGGAGATAAATGCCTGTTCTGGTGAAACAGTGCCGTAACTTACAATGGCCGGTCCCTCCTCTATAATCACGGATTTCCTTTCAGAAAGGGCTCTGTACAGTGCAGAACTGTCAAAATCCCTTATCACGGGAATATCATGAAAGAAGGTGCGCGTTTCACAATCCTCTGGTATAATCCTCTCCTTATCCGATCTGCCCCATCGCAGGAGTTCTTGAAGAACCAGATTATAAGGTGGAGATGGAAAGGCAACAAGCAGTGAGTTTATATTCATCATACCAAAGAGTTTAATGAGAGAGGATTTTATCTGAGGGTCACCCAATCCACCATAGACATAAAACTCGTCATCCAGGGCAACGAAGAGTACAGATTCCGAAACGGACAATTTCTGATTGATTATCTTCTGAGTAAATTTCTTGAGAAGGCCAATCATCTATTTCAATTCTGGTTTGAAGATAAGCACACTTAAAGGAGGCAGGGTTATCTCAATACTGTAGGGTCTTCCGTGTACAGGGGTTTCCAGAGCCATTACTCCACCAAGGTTACCCATATTTGAGCCTCCATATATTGATGAATCACTGTTAAGCATCTCCCGATAAAAGCACTTCTCTGGCACGCCAATAAGATAATTTTCCCTTGGTACAGGAGTAAAATTACAGACAAAGATCAGAAAATTGTCATCCACCCTGGCCTTTCTCATGAAAGCAACAATACTCTGCTGGGCATCGGAGAAGTCTATCCACTCAAACCCCTCATGATTAAAGTCCACTTCATACAGGGCAGGTTCGGTTTTGTAGATACGATTCAGGTCTTTAACATACTGCTGTAGCTTTTTATGATTCTCTTCCTGTAGCAGATGCCACTGCAGTGATGAATTGCAGTCCCACTCCCACCACTGTCCGAACTCTCCGCCCATGAATAGGAGTTTCTTCCCCGGATGACCAAACATGAATCCCAGCAATGCCCTGAGATTGGCAAATTTCTGCCAGAGGTCTCCTGGCATCTTGTCCAGAAGTGATCTCTTGCCATGAACCACCTCATCATGCGAAAGAGGCAGAACAAAATTCTCACTGAATGCATAAAGAAGGCCAAAGGTTAGATTGCTATGATGATACTTCCTGAATATGGGGTCCTTTGTAAAGTATTCAAGTATGTCATGCATCCATCCCATGTTCCATTTCATTGTAAAGCCAAGCCCTCCCAGATATGTTGGCCTTGAAACACCTGGCCAGGCTGTGGACTCCTCAGCAACTGTTACAGCACCGGGCCAGTAAAGATGCACCACCTCATTGAACTTCTTTATGAAATCTATGGCCTCAAGATTCTCCCTGCCTCCATAGATATTTGGTACCCATTCGCCATCCTTACGAGAATAATCAAGGTACAGCATGGATGCCACAGCATCCACTCTCAGCCCATCTATATGGTATTTATCAAGCCAGAAACAGGCAGATGAGATCAGGAAGCTCCTTACCTCATTCCTGCCATAGTTAAATATGAGTGTGCCCCAGTCCTGATGTTCTCCTTTTCGAGGGTCTTCATGTTCATAGAGACAGGTGCCATCAAAAAACCTCAGTGCAAAATCATCCCTGGGAAAATGGGCAGGCACCCAGTCGAGTATTACTCCTATGCCTGCCTGGTGACACTGGTCAATAAAATACATAAACTCTTCAGGAGTGCCATATCTGCTTGTGGGAGCAAAATAACCTGTACATTGATAGCCCCATGATTCATCAAGGGGGTGTTCTGTAACAGGCAACAACTCGATATGGGTAAAACCCATCTCCTGCACATAGGGTATAAGCCTCTCTGCAAGCTCCCTATATGATAAATACGAACCGTCTTCTTTGCGCATCCATGAACCCAGATGGACCTCATATATACTGACGGGCTTTGTTAATGGGTCTGTGCGCCTCCTTGTTTCCATCCACTCCCGGTCATTCCAGGTGTATCTGTCTATGTTATAGATGATGGTTGCTGTTTTAGGACGCACCTCGAAGAAGAAGCCATAGGGGTCTGATTTCACTCTTACAATACCATTTATGCGCGATCTGATATGATACTTATAAAGGTCTCCCTCTTTTACATCAGGTATAAAGATACTCCAGACACCAGAGGAACCAATAGGAGTCATGGGATGAGCAGAAGGGTCCCACTTATTAAAAGAACCTATCACACTGACCGACTCGGCATTTGGTGCCCACAGGGCAAAGTGGACACCCTGTATACCGTTCAGTTCTATAATATGAGCGCCAAGTTTTTCATAGGACCTGAAATTGTTCCCCTCATTAAAGAGATATAGGTCATAGTCTGTAATGAATATATCAGTGGTTTTTATGCTGCCTTTATCTTTTTCTTTGTCCATTCCACCAACCCACCTGCCTTTATAAGTTCCTGCATAAAGGGCGGTATTGGTTTTGCCTGGTAGACTTCCTTTTTTGTATGATTGGTTATTGTGCCAGAGTCAGCATCAATCTCTATCTCGTCACCCTCACTGATACCATCTACTGCCTGGGGTGACTCGAATATAGGCAACCCTATGTTGAAGGCATTCCTGAAGAATATCCTGGCAAAACTTTTCGCCACAACAGCCTGTATGCCTGCAGCCTTAATGGCTATTGGCGCATGCTCACGGGAAGAGCCACAACCAAAGTTCTTGTCTGCCACGATTATGTCACCTGGTTTAACCTTTCTGGGAAACTCAGGGTCAGCATCCTCCATTACATGCAGGGCCAGTTCCTTTGGATCAGATGTATTAAGATAACGGGCTGGTATAATGGCATCTGTGTCAATGTCCGCACCAAACTTCCATGTCTTTCCATGAATTTTCATAAAACTCCTCCACCACTGGTATTGTCAAGAATCCACCTTATCAGATATATTTTACAGTATCAGGTCAATTAAGGTAAAATTATATATAAGAGGCGCTAAAGATAAATAAATTTTGTGTGTTAGTATTGCTAAATGAGTGAACAACGATGTTTGAGATTAGCTTAACAAGAATAGGGGAGGAGTATCTAATAACATACCATATTATTGAAGAGATATTAATAGCTTCAATATGTTTCTTAATTGCTCGAAGGGTCTTTCTTGCCAGGGGGGAGAGTTATAATCAACAGGGAGATGAACTGAAAAGCAGACTTTATCTGATAGGCTCAGCTTTTTTGATTTTATCTCTGAGCAGTTTTATCCATGCCTTTATACATACATTCAAACTGGATGAAAACCTCCTATATCAGACACTGGTCAGCTATTGTTTCGGGTTGCTAACCCTGATCATTGCTCTGTCTTCTGAAAGACCCTGGAGATGGAGTCTATTCCCTTTTATTTATTTTGGCCTTCTTATCTTCCTGGTACCGGATATTTATGAGGAACTGCCCATATTTGGTGAGTTCAGACCTCTTGTATGGCTCAGTATAGCCTATCTTTCAGGTATTGTGTGTATGCTCTATTTTGCAGCATACTACAGGACGGGCTCCAGGAACTTCATTTATTCCGGCATTGGACATGCCTTTATCTGCATTTCAGCCATCTTTTTGTTCTTTCCCGCTCCTATTGGCTCAAAGGTGTGGCTTTATGGCCATATATTCAGGCCTTTGGGTTTTGGGGTTCTTTTTTTCAGCATGAACCAGGAGGAATTCAAACGCCTTGGCGGCAGCATACTCTACAGGGCACTCTCTGCTTTCAGTCTTCTTGCAGCAATACCACTGCTTGTTTTTGGAACAATAGTGTTCTATGAAAACATACATCCCATCCAGATTATCGGAAGAAGAATGCTTGTCTTTCTGCTATTATTGGTTACCCTTGCAGCTGCACTCCTCTTTGGTCTGGGGATGATAATAAGATTAATAAGACCTATACTGAACCTGAAAACATCTGTTGATACCTTGGTTGAAGAGGGTTTTAACAAACAGGTGGATATCACAAGCAATGATGAAATAGGAGAGCTTTCAGAGGCATTCAATGAGATGGTAGTAAAATTGAGGAATGCCATTGCCGAGCAGGACAGGCTTAGCAGACTTGCAGCCACAGGTGAGCTTGCTGCAACCCTTGCCCATGAGATAAAAAATCCCCTTAATGCAATAGGTGGAGCAGCAACATACCTGGGTAAGAATTTCAGGGGGGTATTAATAAAAGAGTTCTCAAGGATTATAATTGACGAGGTATCAAGAATAAATAAACTTACCACGACACTGCTCAATTTTGCCCGACCTCTAAAGCCTGAGCCTGCACCAACGGATATAAAAACCCTGATCAATGAAACAGTCACCTTGCTTAATCAGGAGGCAAGGGAGCACAATATAATGATTTCAACAGAGGTCTCTGAGGAGATGCCCCTGCTCATGATTGATTATAATCAGATAAAACAGGTGCTTATCAATCTTCTTCTCAACTCATTTGATGCAGTTGAAAGGGATGGCAAGGTAAAGATAAAAAGCTATGCCAGTAATGGGTCTGTTTACATGGTTATAGAGGACAATGGCAAAGGGATAAAGAATGAAGATCTGCAGAATATCTTTAATCCCTTTTTCACTACAAAGACACGAGGCACAGGACTTGGTCTTGCAATATCAAAAAAAATAATAAAAGAGCACGGTGGTGATATAATAGTAGAAAGCACCCCTGGAAAGGGAAGTATCTTTACCATAGAGTTGCCATTACATCATGAGTTACAAAGCACTAATAGTAGATGATGAAATCAACAGTCTAAAGGTTGTTTCAGCAACCCTGAAGCGAGAGGGTTTTGATGTTGAAACCTCACTCAATGCCGAGGATGCCCTTGAGAGGCTGAAAAACAACCACTTCGACATAATAGTGTCTGACTACAAACTGCCAGGCATGAATGGCGAGGAACTGCTCGACAAGGTGAAGGTACTGGCACCTGCAACCCCTGTTGTTTTAATGACCGCATATGGAACCATTGAACGTGCTGTCAATGCAATGAAAAAGGGTGCCTATACCTACCTGACCAAACCTGTTAATCTGAATGTGATGATTTCTGTAATCAGAGATGCTATCAGGGAAAAGGACCCCTTCTTCAGGGAGGATATTACAGAAAGCTATCAGTTTATCAATATTATCGGCAAGTCCAAGGCCATGCGCGAAGTGTTCTCCATGATCCACAGGGTCAGCAAGACCGATGCAAGTGTGTTAATACTCGGAGAGAGTGGCACAGGCAAAGAACTTGTAGCAAGAGCAATCCATTATACATCTTTAAGGGCTGATAATCCTTTCATTCCCATTGCCTGTACAACCATTCCCCAGGAGTTAATGGAAAGCGAA
>JAADHP010000127.1 GCA_013151785.1 Nitrospirota bacterium
ATAGACTGCATGTCCCAGGTCTTTCAAATACTGCTCAAGGAGAAACCGTATGGTGTTGTCATCCTCTATGAGGAGTATTTTGAGTGACATACTGGCCCTCTCTGTTAAATTTTACCCAAATCCAGATGGAAGACAGCTAAAAACCGCTAATAGCAGTGGTATGGTAGAGCCTGAACGGATTTGAATTTTGCATAAAGATTCACCTGGAGGGTGAATCGCAAAATTCCCTCGGAAGCGGACAGGATGTCCGCTGAGAATGATGTGTAAGGCTCTACCATACCACTGCTATCACTTTATTTAGCTTTTTGTACCCTCCATCTGGTCAAGTTCTGATATATCCCGTACAATGATAATCTCGCCTGACTTGTTAAGATAGACCACCCTGGATATCTGGGCATTCTGGATCATCCTTCTGCAGAGAAGACATGGTCTTGCATCAGCCAGTGTTCCATCAGCCTCGAACCCTGCAACATAGATTGTGGAGCCCTTCATTCGTTCTGGCGGTCCGTTTACTATGGCATTCTGCTCTGCATGCACTGCCACACACAGTTCATACCGTTCCCCTGGAGGTACATTAAGTTCCTTTCTCTTGCATATGCCTGAATCTATACAGTTTACAGCACCTCTTGGTGAGCCGTTATAGCCAGTGCTTACGATTACATTGTCCTTTACTATTACTGCACCGTACCTCCGTCTCAGGCAGGTGGAACGGCTTGAGACCACCCGGGCTATCTCAAGGAAGTACTCATCCCATGGCGGACGGTTGTATTGGTTTGTGGATTTACTACCCGAGGTACTTCCTGTCTTTATATTGCCCCTACCATTGTTGCCCATCCGAGTCTCCTTTCAGTCAATTTCTTTTACCATCTCTCTATAGGGTAGTGGGTGTTAATTTTGAGCGGTTTTAAGCAATCTTCAGGCTTCACAGGAGGTGAAGCCGATTGCTTACCTCGGAGATGGACAGGGATGTCCATCGAGAATGAGACGAAAAATTAACACCCACTACCCTTTTCTGATAATGTTTTTTCCAAATTGTTTATCCACATTTTGTATGCCCGCAGTTACGACACACAGCACAGCCACCTTCATGCTCCACCGGACCGCCACATTCAGGGCATGCACCTATCCTCATTACCACATCCACCTGTTTCCTGCCATTTCCATTTCCCCTTGTCATATAAAGTTCAAGGGCCTTTGCAATGGCATCGGCACAGGATGAGATCTTGCCTGTGCTTGACCATGCATGCTGGTGACAGGATATACCCTTTAGCTGTTTTATAATCTCCTCAGGTGCAATGTTTGACCTGAGAGCAAGTGATACCAGCCTTCCGATTGCTTCAGACTGGCTGGATGCGCATCCTCCTGCCTTGCCGATATGATTGAACACCTCGAAGGGGTTGCCCATCTCATCCTCGTTGACTGTTACATAGAGATTGCCACAGCCAGTCTGCATCTGTCTTGTTGTACCTTTTATTACCTCTGGTCTCTTCCTCGGACTGATCTTACCACCGGGCACCTCGGTGGCTGGAACAGCCATTCCCTCCTCTTTTTTCTTTGCAGTTCCTTTACTGAGAACCTGCTCTTCCCTTGAACCATCACGATAAACAGTAACACCCTTACAGCCCAGTTTATATGCAAGAAGATAGACCTTCTTTACATCCTCCGGTGTGGCAGAGTTGGGGAAGTTGACGGTCTTGCTCACTGCATTATCCACGTATTTCTGAAATGCAGCCTGCATCCTTATATGATCCTCGGGGGTAATATCATGGGCAGTAACAAAGACCCGTTTTACATCATCCGGTACCTCCTCAATATCATGCACAGAGCCTGTATCGGCAATCCTTTCCATCAGTTCCCTGCTATAGAACCCCCTTTCCCTGGCAATCCTCTCAAAGTAGGGGTTGATCTCAAGAAGCTTTGTTCCTTCAAGTACATTCCTCACAAAGGATACAGCAAAGAGCGGCTCGATACCCGAGGAACATCCTGCAATTATACTCAGGGTGCCGGTGGGTGCAATAGTGGTTACAGTGGCATTTCTGACCCGCTTTGTTCCTGCATAGATGCTTTTTTCATAGTTGGGGAATACACCCCTTTCTTCTGCAAGTGCCTCGGATGCCTTCCACCCCTCTGCTGATATAAAGCCCATTACCTCTTCCGCCAGTCTCAGGGCATCCTCTGAGTTGTAGGGTATCCCAAGCTGTATAAGCATGTCTGCCCATCCCATTACTCCGAGTCCTATCTTGCGGTTTGCACGGGTCATCTCTTCGATCTGTTTCAGTGGGTACTTGTTTACATCTATCACATTATCAAGAAAATGTACTGCCCTGTGTGTTGTCTTCCTTAGCCGCTCCCAGTCAATACCACCATCATGGACCATCTTGGCAAGATTTATGGAACCAAGGTTGCAGGATTCATAAGGCAGAAGTGGCTGCTCACCACAGGGATTGGTGCTTTCTATCTCACCAAGCTGAGGTGTGGGGTTTGATTTATTGATCCTGTCAAGAAATACTATGCCTGGCTCACCGTTACCCCAGGCATGTCTTACAATCTGATCGAATACATCACGTGCCCGCAGGGTCTTTACAATTCTTCCTGTGCGTGGGTTTATAAGTTCATATTCACCATCCTCCTCCACCTTCTTCATAAACTCTTCAGTAAGTGCCACAGATATATTGAAATTATTAAGTTTTGTGTTGTTATCCTTACAGGTTATGAATTCAAGTATATCAGGATGATCTACCCGCAAAATACCCATGTTGGCACCCCTTCTGGTGCCACCCTGTTTTACAGCCTCTGTGGCGGTGTCGAAGACGGTCATAAAGGATATGGGGCCAGAGGAAATTCCCTTTGTGGAACCCACCACGTCACCATTTGGTCTTAAACGGGAGAAGCTGAAGCCCGTACCACCACCTGATTTATGAATAATAGCAGCATTCTTAACCGCCTCAAAGATACTTTCCATTGAGTCATCCACAGGCAGTACAAAACAGGCACTGAGTTGTCCCAGTCTTCTGCCTGCATTCATCAGAGTAGGGCTGTTTGGTAAAAACTCCAGTTGTGTCATCATCTGATAAAACTCTTCTTCCACAGTGGCAACCTCCTGAGGTGAATGCCCATAATTCAGGTCTGCCTGGGCTATTGCCCCTGCCACCCTTCTGAACAGATCCTCAGGTGCCTCGATTACCATGCCCTCCTCGTTTTTCTTGAGATACCTCCTCTGAAGTACCTTAAGGGCATTCTCCGACAGTTTCAGCTTCACGGGGGTTGATTCCATATACTCCTCCCTCTTTAATGTATTTGTTGTTTGTTAACCTCTTCTTTTAGAGCGTCAGACTCGGTTGTTGTGTTTTGCTGATTCATATGCCTTATAAAGCTCTGAAAGGGATCCTCATTTTCTATGGGACAGGCTCTGGTACATAAATAGGGACAACGAAGACAGTTGAGCCAGTTACCTACACCCTTGCAATCCATTACGATTTGTTCCACCCCTTATATTTTTATGCCCTACAAGTTGTGGTTTCGGTATATTAAAGCACAATATGTTGTATTTGTCAAGTAAAAAGATGCAAACTGTATAAGTGGTTATTTTTTTTAATCATTTTTAGTGTACTGATAGTGAAATAGATGTTAAGGAAATGTTAAAATTTCTCATCTATCAGGGAGGTGGTTATGAATAAGACACTTATGGCAATACTGAAGGTTCTCAATGCCCACCAGGACAGAGTAATAGGCTCAAGGGAGATTTCACGGGAATTAAAGCTCTACGGTGTAAATCTCTCTGAGAGGACTGTAAGATACCATCTGAGGATTCTTGACGAGCGGGGTCTTACAGAGTCCTATGGCAGGGAAGGAAGAAAGATTACCGAAAAGGGCAGGATTGAGCTTGCAAATTCACTTGTACCTGAAAAGGTAGGATTTGTAATAAGCCGTATTGATACCCTGTCTTATCTGACAAATTTTGATGTGATGGGCATGAAGGGCGAGGTGATAGTGAATGTTTCGTTTATCAGAAGGTCTGACCTGAAGGATGCCATGAGAATAATGAAACGCGTCTTTTCATCACCCTTTGTGATGAGTGACAGGATTGCCATACTTGATGAAGGAGACAAGATCGGTGATACCCTTGTCCCAGAGGGCAAGGTGGCTATTGCAACGGTATGCAGTGTTACCATAAATGGCGTGTTCCTTAAGGAAGGCATTCCTGTGTCTTCAAGGTTTGGTGGTGTCCTTGAGATATACAAGAAGAAACCCACTCGGTTTGTAGCACTGATAAGCTATGAGGGTTCTTCTCTTGACCCTCTTGAGGTCTTTATCCGTGGAAAGATGACCGATGTAACCCATGCAGTAAAGAGTGGAGATGGAAGGGTTCTGGCAAGTTTCAGAGAGATACCTGTGGTATGCCATGAAAGGGCTGTTGAGCTTGCCCAGGAGTTAAAGAACAGAGGTATCGGAGGAATATTATCCATTGGACAGCCCAACACCGCCCTTTATGAGATGCCTGTGGGAATTGATAAGGTGGGAATGGTTATAGTGGGTGGATTAAATCCCATTGCTGCCATTGAAGAGGCGGGCTTTCCAACGGACAGCAAGGCCATGTCCACCCTTTATGACTATTCTGAATTAAGGCCATTCAAGGACTGGTACAATGAATTGAAATAGAATATCCTCCCATGAGTATAAGGTTAAGCAGGAATAAGGCATTAGAAGAGGCAGACAGGAGATACATCTGGCATCCCTTTACCCAGATGAAGGAGTGGGAAGAGAATCCGCCTGTGATCATAGAGGAGGGCAGGGGGGTATTTTTAAAAGACATCTATGGCAGATGGTACCTGGATGGAGTGGCTTCCATCTGGGTGAATGTCCATGGGCACAGAAGAAAAGAGATAGATGAGGCCATTAAGGCGCAGATTGACAGAATATCCCATTCCACACTCCTTGGTCTCGGTAATGTACCATCCATCGAGCTTGCTGAAAGACTTGTCAGCATCATACCAGAGGGGCTTAGTAAGGTGTTTTATTCGGATAATGGTTCAACATCTGTAGAGGTTGCCATAAAGATGGCCTTTCAGTACTGGCAGCATAAGGGCGAAAAGGGCAGGAATACCTTTTTATGTCTAAACAACGCCTACCACGGAGATACAATTGGTGCTGTAAGTGTGGGAGGTATCGAGCTTTTTCATGAAACATTCAGACCATTGCTTTTCAGGACACACCGGGCACCTTCACCCTATTGCTACCGCTGTGAATTAGGACTGAATAGGAGAGACTGCGATCTGGCCTGTCTGGAAAGAATGGAGGAGATACTGAAGAGACATCATGAAGAGATTGCCGCCCTGATCATTGAGCCCATGGTGCAGGGCGCAGGAGGGATGATCGTATTCCCTGCAGGATACCTGAAGGGTGTTGCAGAACTGGCAAGAAAGTATGGAGTGCTGTTGATTGCTGATGAGGTTGCAGTGGGCTTTGGACGAACAGGCAGAATGTTTGCCTGTGAGCATGAAGGTGTGGTGCCTGATTTCCTCTGCCTTTCAAAGGGTATTACAGGTGGATATCTGCCCCTTGCTGTAACAGTGACAACAGAGGAGGTGTACTCTGCCTTTCTTGGAGAGTTTAAAGAGCTAAAGACCTTTTTTCATGGCCACTCCTATACAGGTAATCCCCTTGCCTGTGCCGCAGCGATTGCCTCCCTTGAGCTGTTCGAAAAAGACGACCTCCTCGCATCTGTAAAGCAAAAGGAAGAGCTTATCAGGAGCTGGTTTGTTGAGATAGAGGGACTTGAACATGTGGGTGACACAAGGGGCATGGGGCTTATAGGTGGTGTGGAGCTTGTGGAGGACAAAGAGACAAAGAAACCCTATCCCTATGAGGAGAAAATGGGCTACAGGGTATGTGAGAGGGCAAGAGAAAAGGGGTTGCTTATCAGACCACTGGGCAATGTAATAGTGATAATGCCACCTTTGTGCATCACTGAAATTGAACTGACAAGGATGCTGCAGATAATAGCTGAGGCTATTGATGAAGTGACATAATTATTCTGGTGGTAGATACAGGATCTTGCCAGGCCTGAGCCTTCGGGGATTTATTCCTTTGTTGAGTGCAAAGATCTCTTTTCTTCTGACCCTGTATTTTTTGGCAATATCATAGAT
>JAADHP010000062.1 GCA_013151785.1 Nitrospirota bacterium
GCCTGTAACCTGCGTGAACTACGCGATATCATCAGTTCCATAAGTACTGAATCGATCTTTCATCATACCTATCAGTTCTTTATGAAAAACCACTCCATGGAGTTTACCAATGACTTTGCACAGTGGATTGCTGATTATCTGGAAGAAAAGATACTTGCAGAAAGGCTCTCCAATATTGACCCCTATTCATTCAAGGATGTTAACGAACTGAGAGAGGAGATCCTGAAAATAATAGATGAACACCTTCAGGATTTTCCGCAACAGCGTGATGTCTTCCCCGGGAATGAATTCTATTTCAATGAGACTGCCACCATAGTCTTTCCGCTTGGTATAAAGGCAAAGAACCTGGCAGAATTTCTCATTGCTATAAGATATGTTGACGGAGAATCCATTTATTATCATTTTTATGAGGCAAGGACAAGACTTGACAGCCCCTATGATGACTTCTCCAACTGGTTTGAGCACAGCCTTAACAAGAAAGAACTTGCCGAAAATGTAAGGTCTATAGATCCTTTTATGCACAACATAGAAGGGATTCGAGAAAATCTTATTGAAATTGTGGAAAGGGAATTAAGAAAAGATATGGAGGAAACACTGTAGTGTTAGACCAGTATGTAGGTATCTCACCAAAAGGCGATATATTGCTTATAAAGCAATTATGCCAGAAGCTAAAGGGCCTTACCATGCTTCATATCAATTCCACCCGTGAGGGTGGAGGTGTGGCAGAGATCCTTCAAAGGATGATTCCCCTCATAGAGGGGCTCGAAGTGGCAGTCAGATGGGAGGTAATAGAAGGAGATAGCAGGTTTTTTGATGTAACAAAAAAGATACACAATGCACTTCAGGGCTTTCCTGAAGAGTTTACTGACGATATGTGGCAATACCACTATGAAATCAACAGGAAAAATGCCAGACGGATTGATTTGAATGCTGACATGGTATTCATTCACGACCCACAGCCTGTCCCCCTTGTTGATTTCAGACCAAAAGGGAAAAACATATGGGTATGGAGATGCCATATTGACCTTTCCAATCCCCAGAAAGACGTATGTGACAGATTAACGAAATACTATGAAAAATACGATGCCGGAATATACCATGTATCAAAGTTTGCCCGTGGTGCCAAGGCCTTTGAATTCATTGTTCCACCCTCCATAGACCCTCTAAGTGATAAGAATCGAGAATTGACTAAAGAAGAGATACATGAAACCCTTGACAGATTTCAGATACCTCACGACAGACCAATCATCCTGCAGGTCTCCCGCTTTGATAGATTCAAGGATCCCATAGGTGTAATCAAGGCATACAGGATGGTCAAGAGATACAACGACTGTGTACTCGTCCTCGCAGGCAGCCCGGCCTCTGATGACCCCGAAGGACAGGAGGTGCTCCAGGAGGTTAAGGATTACGCCTCCGACGATCCTGATATAAAGATACTGCTTTTACCACCCTACAGTGACAAAGAGATCAATGCCCTGCAAAGGGCTGCAACAGTTGTATTACAGAAATCATTAAAAGAGGGCTTTGGCCTGACCGTATCCGAGGCCATGTGGAAAGGCAAACCTGTTATAGGTGGCGCTGTAGGGGGAATCCCATTGCAGATAATCCATCGAGTAACGGGATTCCTTGTTTATTCCATCGAGGGAGCTGCCTTCAGAATAAGGCAGTTTTTAAATAACCCTGAGATGACAGTGGGCATGGGCGAGAAGGGAAGAGAACATGTGAGACAGAACTTTCTGATTACCCGTCAGATTCGGGATTATCTCTCAATATGGTATCATATACTAAAAGGAGGTAAGAGAGTTTTAGAATTAGGATGACGGGAAACCTTAAAGCACTTCTTGACGGACCATTTACAGATAAAGAACTTATAATTGTCACAAACAGGCAGCCCTATGTGTATAAAAAAACACCGTCAGGGGTAAAGGCAGAAAAAACAGCAGGTGGACTTGCCACTGCCCTTGACGATGTCATGAAGGCAGTGGGGGGCACATGGGTTGCCTGGGGCAGTGGAAATGCTGACAAAGAGGTAGCGGATGATAAGGACACTGTTCTGGTTCCACCTGAAAACCCCACATACAGACTGAAACTGATCTGGTTAAGCCATATAGATGCAGAAAACTACTATCATGGTTTTTCCAATCAGGTTCTGTGGCCACTCTGCCATATTGCACTTGAGCGTGTATATTTCAGGAAACGATTCTGGGAGCATTATAAAAAGGTAAACAGGATTTTCTCTGAAGGTGTAATTGATGTTGCGTCAGAGGATAGCATAGTATGGGTTCATGATTACCATCTCTGTCTGTTACCGTCTCTACTGCGTGAACAGAAGCCTGAGTTGACGATTGCACACTTCTGGCATATCCCCTGGCCTGACTGGAGTGTATTCAGGGTATGTCCCCATGCCAAGGAACTGATAGAAGGACTCCTGGGTAATGATCTTCTCTGCTTTCAGATCCCTCTTTTTGTAAAGAACTTCATTGATTGTGTACGTGAAACCACCAATGCAGAGATAGACTACCACCATCAGACAATATCCTATCAAAACCACATCACACAGGTGAAGGCATTCCCCATAAGCATTGACTATGAGAAATTCCACACCATTGCCTCATCCAGGAAGGTCCAGAAACTTATTAACAAAATAAAGGACAGTTATGACATCAACTCTAAATATATAGCAGTGGGTGTGGACAGGCTTGAATACACAAAGGCACTGATTAAAAGACTGCAGGCACTGGATCTGTTTTTCGAGAAATACAGGAAACTAAGAAAAGACTTCACATACATCCAGATATCAACTGCCACACGCCTGAGAGAGCCTTACCTGAGCTACAAAAAGACCGTAGAGAAGCTCATCTCGGAGATTAACAACCGCTACGGCACTGATGACTGGACACCTATAATCTACATAGACAAAAAGCTTGACATCTCGGAACTGGTTGCATTCTACAGAATGGCTGATCTTGCCATAATCAGTTCCATCTACGACGGAATGAATCTTGTTGCCAAGGAGTTTGTAGCCTCACAGGTTGAACACAAGGGGGTTCTGATCCTGAGCGAGCTTGCAGGCGCTGCCGATGAACTGACAGGTGCCCTTCTGATTAATCCATACGATATAGAAGGGTTCGCTGAAACAATACACAGATCTCTCATCATGCCTGATGATGAAAAACGGAACAGAATCCTTCAATTAAGACAGCAGGTCAGGGACAACGATGTCTACCGCTGGATCACTGACATATTATCTGATGTGGCTACCATATCAACAATGAAGAATAAAGAGTGTGTTTATCTCTTCAATACATTGGATGAAATAATCAGGGATATAAAATCAAAAGACTCTTTCCTCTTTCTTGATTATGACGGCACATTAACCCCCATTGTTTCCACACCTGACAGGGCTATCCTGAGCAGGGAGATGAAGGATCTTCTCATAGAACTGAAGGAACATTATCCCATTGCCATAATCACGGGCAGATCATTATCCAACATCATGGAAATTGTAGGGATTGATGGTATTCTCTATGCCGGTAACCACGGTGCAGAGATATGGGATGGGCAAAAGGAGATCATAAGCCATGAGGTGGAAAGCTGCCGTCAGGCATTGAAAGAATTTCTTGATCGTCTTGAAAAAGAGATGGGGGATATCAGGGGAATACAGATTGAGGACAAGGGCGCCACTGCAAGTATACACTATCGGAATGTTTCTGTAAAGGAACTGGGAAGGCTTATCAGCACATTCAAGCGCATCTCAAAGGATTATGAAGCCCTATTCCGCATTACCCATGGCAAGAAGGTTTTCGAGATCCGTCCTGTGAACTCCTGGCACAAGGGTGATGCAGTACTCTGGTTGCTGGAAAGATTTGACCACAGCAGATACCCCATCTATATTGGAGATGATACCACTGATGAGGATGCCTTCATGGCTATAGCAGGCAAAGGAATCTCCATAGGAGTGGGATACAATTGCAAGGCAGACTATTACATAAAGGATCAATCAGAGGTAAAGGATTTCCTGGAGAAACTATTACATACCCAGAGCCAGTTCTAAGAATAAGGGAAGAAATATCGAAAGCAGTGCTGTAAACTTTATCGCTGGATTTGGAACATAGATGAGGGCAGTACTGTCCAAGAAATTCTATAAGAAAGAGGAAAGGCAGGGTGCCGAAGAAAAATAAGCACCACGCCAGTGTCTACAGTAAGCAGTGAGCAGTCAGAAGGTTCCGCTGATTTTTAAGGCCCAGAGGTGGTTCATCATCCCATTGATGCAATGGGATTTGAATTATAAAAAAACAAAGTCTTTTCAGTCTTCAGGTGATAGATAAGTATCTTGATGTAAGTCACTGTCGGTATTGCTACATGGCCTTCTTCACCACCTCTGGGCCTGTATGATCTGTTCTTTACATGATTCAGGCTATGGCATTGAAAAGATGCTGTATTGACTTAATCCTGTAGATTGCATTATTTTTATGAGGTGCCCTGCCTTGTTATTATGTACCTGGAAAGGTTTGAGATGATGGAGTTATAAACGGTTAACAGTGCTATATTATATAGGGCAGGGGGTATTAATTTTGAGCGGATTTGAATTTTGCAGTAGTGCTTGCCGTGATGGCAAGCACGCAAAATTACCTCGGAAGCAGCCAGGGATGGCTGCTGAGAATGAGACGAAAAATTAATATCCCCTGTCCTACAAGGACTTATACGGTTTATCGGACAGTAATGGAGATGAACAATTTTAAAACACAATCATTGATGATTCAGGGAACCGGCTCCGGGGTTGGTAAAAGCCTCATAGTAGCCGGCCTGTGCAGGATCCTTAGCGACATGAAGATCAGGGTCGCACCTTTCAAGGCACAGAACATGGCCCTGAATTCATTTGTCACAAAGGATGGCGGAGAGATCGGAAGGGCACAGGCACTCCAGGCAGAGGCTGCAAGGGTTGAACCATCGGTTTACATGAATCCCGTGCTTCTGAAGGCCTCTGGTGAAAAGGGTGCACAGGTTGTGCTCAATGGCCGTGTCCACTCCAACATGACAGCAAAGGACTATTACGAGTTTCGCCATACTGCATGGCCTGTTGTAACAGAGGCATGGCAAAGACTTGCTGAGGAGTTTGACATAATCCTTATTGAAGGTGCTGGCTCACCTGCCGAGATAAACCTGATGGATAAGGAGATCGTAAATATGGCTGTTGCAAGATATACTGGTTCACCTGTGGTGCTTGTGGGAGATATTGATCGGGGAGGGGTCTTCGCATCTCTCTATGGAACAGTTGCCCTGCTGGATGGTGATGCCTCCAGGATCAGGGCATTCATAATAAACCGTTTCAGAGGCGATATCTCAATACTTGAGCCTGGCAATCGCCTTATCACTGAAAAGACAGGGATACCTGTAATCGGTGTCATACCATATATCAGGGACCTTGTCCTCAATGAGGAAGACGGACTTTCATTAAATAACAGGACAACCGACTATTCAAGACCCCTTAAAATCACCATCCTCAGAACACCATTCATCTCCAACTTCACGGACTTTGATCCTTTTCTTTTTGAGCCTGACGTACAGTTGTTATTCTCCTTAAGGAAAGAGGATATCCTGCAGTCTGATCTTGTCATAGTGCCTGGTTCCAAGAATACCATAAAAGACCTTGTCTATTTGAAAGAAAGAGGTATTGACATTCTCTTGAGGGAAAGGGCAAAGACAGATGGTTATATCATTGGTATCTGTGGTGGCTATCAGATGCTGGGTAAAAGGATCAAAGACCCCTTTGGAGTGGAATCAGAGTATAAATCAATGGATGCAATAGGACTGCTTGATGTGGAAACAGACCTCAAGGAGAGCAAAACAACCTCTCAGGTCACCGCCTCACTTGACAGAAGCATCCCCCTTATCAACAACACCTATGAAAACCTGAAGGGTTACGAGATCCATATGGGCGAAAGCCTTACTGACAACCCCCTATTCACAATAAAAAGGACCGCAGGGAACAAAACCGTAAGGGATGGCTCTGCAAAAGGCCCTGTCTGGGGCACGTATATCCACGGCATTTTTGACAACGACAGACTGAGAAGAGA
This sequence comes from Nitrospirota bacterium, assembly GCA_013151785.1. Taxonomy (GTDB): domain Bacteria; phylum Nitrospirota; class Thermodesulfovibrionia; order Thermodesulfovibrionales; family JdFR-85; genus JAADHP01. The sequence goes on from JAADHP010000062.1 coordinate 6,078, forward strand.
TATGCTGAACTCCCTGAGAGAGAGAAAGGGGCTCCCTCCGGTGGAATCAGTGGTTCGCTATGA
>JAADHP010000032.1 GCA_013151785.1 Nitrospirota bacterium
AGGCCCTGTAAAATGGCTGGGCCCCTCAACAGACGAAGAGATAATACGCATTGCCAGGGCAGGGATAAAAAGGGTTATTGTTGTTCCTGTAAGCTTTGTATCTGATCATATAGAGACACTTTATGAGATTGACATCCTTTATAAAGAACTTGCTGAAAGATCTGGTATAATCCTTGAAAGGGTTGATTCACTAAATACCCATCCTACTTTTATTTCTGCACTCAAGGAGATTATTATAAATGCTTTGTAGAAAAGGGGTTTTTGTATGGAACTTTCAATAGGTTTCTCAACCTGTCCTAATGACACGTTTATTTTTTATGCCCTTGTAAATAATAAGATTGATACAAAGGGCATGAGGTTTCATGCCATATTAAAGGATGTGGAAGAGCTTAACAGTCTTGCCTTTAGGGGAACACTGGATATTACAAAGGTTTCCTATCATACTGTGGGATATATACTTGATGAATACTGTCTTTTGCGTTCAGGAGGGGCGCTTGGAAGAGGGTGTGGGCCTTTGCTTGTTGCAAGAGAAAGGCTTTCTCCACAGTCTCTCAGAGACAAAAAGATTGCCATCCCGGGTGTATATACCACAGCTCATTTACTGTTGAAGCTATACGACCCTGATATTGCACGACAGGTTGTTGCCATGCCTTTCTTTGAAATAATGAGATCCCTTCAGAAGGGCGATGTTGATGCAGGTCTGATAATACATGAAGGCAGGTTCACATATCCTTCCTATGGTCTGAAAGAGATAGTTGATCTCGGGCAGTGGTGGGAGGAAGTTACAGGCCTTCCCATACCACTGGGAGGAATTGTTGCAAAGCGTTTCCTTGGAAAGGACAGGCTCCTTGAAATTGAAAAACTCATAATCAAAAGTATAGATTACGCATACAGCCATCCTGAAGAGGTGATGCCATATATAAAAAGCCATGCCCAGGAGATGGAGGAGGAGGTAATAAAACAACACATTTCCCTCTATGTCAATGAATTCAGCTTAGACCCTGGAGAGGAAGGTATTAAATCCATAGAGTATCTCTTAAAAAGGGCTGCTGAGATTGGCATTCTACCACATAGTAAAAAGCCTGTTTTTTGTACCTAAATTGACTTTTTCTCCTGTCTAACGTTATATTTATTAACTATGGCAAAGGATTACAAGGATACACTGAATCTTCCACGGACAGACTTTCCCATGAAGGCAAACCTCTCCAGACGAGAGCCTGATTTTATCAGGTTCTGGAAGGAAAGAGATATCTATTCAAAGGGACTAAAAAAACGTAACAGAAAAAAAACCTTTATATTACATGACGGCCCTCCCTATGCCAATGGTCACATCCACATGGGGCATGCCCTTAATAAGGTCTTAAAAGACATTATCGTAAAATACAAGATGATGAAGGGATTTTATTCTCCTTATGTGCCAGGGTGGGACTGCCACGGCCTGCCCATTGAACTACAGGTTGACAAAAAACTGGGCTCTAAGAAGGCTGAAACAGGCATTCTGGAAAAAAGGAATCTGTGTCGTGAATATGCAGAGCAGTTCGTGGATATACAGAGAGAGGAGTTTATTCGCCTCGGTGTCCTTGGAGACTGGGACAGACCATATCTTACCATGTCCTATGATTACGAGGCAAACACCATAAAAGAGTTTTTCCATCTCCTTGAGTCTGGTTATGTATATCGAGGAAAAAAACCTGTTCACTGGTGTCCATCCTGTGTAACAGCTCTTGCAGAGGCAGAGGTGGAGTATATGGAAAAGACCTCCCCATCAATATATGTAAGATTCAAGATAGTTGATGACAAGGGGATAGGACTCACAGAAGGGGATACATATTTTATTATCTGGACCACAACACCATGGACACTTCCTGCAAACCTTGCACTGGCTGTTCATCCTGAGGTAGAGTACTCCCTTGTTAAAGCTGATAATATACAGTACATCGTGGCTACAGATCTGATTGACAAACTCCGTGAATCAATAGGTCTCAATGGCAAAGAGGTAAGAAGATTCATAGGCAAGGAACTGGAGGGCATAAAGGCACAACATCCATTTATCGAAAGGGAATCTATAGTCATAACAGGCGAGTTTGTTACCACTGTAGAAGGCACTGGCATAGTGCATATAGCACCTGGACATGGTGAGGATGATTATATTGCAGGGCTTAAAAACAATCTTGATATCTATGCCCCTGTAGATGACAGGGGGCGATTCACAACTGATGACCTGGGCTTAAAAGGGGAGTTTGTTTTTAAGGCCAACAACATGATCATAGAGAGTCTTAAAGACAGAGGGGCTCTCCTTGGCCATGGCGAAATTACCCACTCCTATCCCCATTGCTGGAGGTGCAAAAAACCTGTAATCTTCAGAGCAACAGAGCAATGGTTTATATCCATTGAACATAATGAACTGAGGAAACGCTGCCTTGAAGAGATTGACAGGGTACAGTGGGTGCCTCACTGGGGAAGGGAACGCATCAGAAGCATGATGGAAAGGAGACCTGACTGGTGTATCTCACGACAGCGTGCCTGGGGTGTACCAATCGCTGTGATCATCTGTAACAATTGCAGCGAGGTAGTAACAGAAAGAACAGTTTTCGATAAGGTGATATCTGAGTTTGCCAGCCATGGTGCAGACATATGGTTTGAAAAAGACCCTGAATACTTCCTGCCCGAGGGTTATAAATGTAATAAATGTGGTTCAAAGGATTTTAAAAAAGAGACGGATATCCTGGATGTATGGTTTGACTCAGGTGTGAGTCATGCTGCTGTTCTTGAACATGATGACAGGCTTTCATGGCCATCAGATATGTATCTGGAAGGTAGTGACCAGCACAGGGGATGGTTTCAGAGTTCTCTTATAATATCTGTTAGTACAAGACAGACTGCTCCATACAGAACTGTGCTAACCCATGGATTTGTGGTTGATGGTGCTGGCAAGAAGATGTCCAAATCCCTTGGTAATGTTATATCTCCTGAGGAGATCATAAAGAGCAATGGGGCAGAAATCCTGAGATTATGGGTCTCAGCAGAAGACTACAGAGACGATGTAAGACTATCCAGGGAGATACTGAATCGTCTGATAGATGCCTATAGAAAGATCAGGAATACTGCACGATTCCTCCTTGGAAATCTCTATGACTATGATATGAAAGACTACTCTGAAAATCTTCTTGAGATAGACAGATACATACTCAGCAGATTGCAGAACCTGATCAAAAAGGTTACCCTTGCTTATGAGAGGTTTGATTTTCATGAGGTATTCCATTCGATCTATAACTTCTGTATTGTAGAACTCAGTGCCTTTTACCTTGATATCCTGAAGGACAGACTGTATACGTTCAGGGCCGACTCTTATGAAAGAAGGGCAGCACAGTGGACAATGTATCAGCTGCTCTATAATATTACGCTTCTTATGGCTCCAGTGCTTTCCTTTACTGCTGAAGAGGTCTGGCAGTTCATTCCAGGAATGAAAGAAGAGAGTGTTTTCCTTCACGACCTGCCTGAAGCTAATGAGGACATGATAGATCCTGACCTGGAAGAGCGGTGGAAGAAATTAATCTCTGTGAGAGACCTTGTAAACAAGGCATTAGAGTTAAAAAGGAACGAAAAGGCTATTGGAAACTCCCTTGAGGCAAAGGTAACACTCTATGCGGATGGTGAATATGCTGCACTGTTAAAAGGATATGAGGGATTTCTTCCCACCCTGTTTATAGTTTCACAGACAGAACTGAGGCCCTTTAATGAACATTCCCTTGACTCATACACCTCAGAAGATATACCTGAGATAGCAGTCAAAGTAACCCATGCATCAGGAGATAAATGTCCGCGATGCTGGAACTGGTCAGAGGCTGTAAAAGAAAAGGAGGTCTGTGAGAGGTGCTATGATGTGCTTCAGGGTATCAGTACATCATGAGTCTTCTGCTGTCAAAAACACTTCTTATTATCCTGTCATTTATTGTTCTGATAATCGATCAGGCCACAAAGCTTATAATTGTTAATTTTATCCTTCCCAATCAATCCATAAAGGTATTCAGTTTTCTTAACATCGTAAACGTGAAAAACACTGGAGCAGCCTTTGGTCTCTTTCAATCACTGGGTAACTCTGTATTCATAATCATCTCCATAGTAGCAATCCTGATAGTCTTTTTTATGATTATAAAATCGAAAGATGACACCTTTGCACTCTCTCTTATCCTTGGCGGAGCAATGGGAAATCTTACAGACAGGCTGAGGCTTGGTTATGTTGTGGATTTTATAGATATTCATATTCGTAACTATCACTGGCCAGCATTCAATATGGCTGACTCAGCCCTTACAATAGGCATCTCACTTCTTTTCATAAGGCTTGTATGGGATCTCTGGAGAGAAAGGACAAACAGGTAAATCCAGCGATAAAGGTTTACAGCAGTGGCATGGTAGAGTCTGAACGGTTTTGAATTTTGCACAAGATTCACCAGGAGGGGGACAACCCCAAAAATCAGGGATTTTTGGGGACCCCTGAATCGCAAAATTCCCTCGGAGACGTGCATGGATGCACGTCGAGAATGATGTGTAAGACTCTACCATACCACTGCTTTTCAGCTATTCATTGTTATTCTTACAGCTGGATTTGGAAAACAGGTAAAAAGGATCTTTTGAGATGCAATGGAACACAGGGTTTCTGATATCAACAAGGTCCTGCTTATATTTTTTATTCCAAGGGAGAACCGCTACAGTTTCAATGCCCTTCTTGGAGCAATAGAAGGAGATTTTGATATCAAAAGACTAAACATCTCCCTTGTATCTGAAGAGTCTGGTCTTTACAGAGAGATATCACACCATATCCCTTATTACAGAAATATCTACATCTTCTTTTCCTTCTTCACCACCCAGATAACAAGGATAAGAGACATTATAAGTAGTTTGAGAAAAACCTACTCCAAAAAAATTTTTCTCATTGCAGGAGGTGCTCATCCTACTGGTGACCCTGAAGGCACACTCTCTCTTGGCTTCGATATGGTTGTAAAAGGAGAGGGAGAATTGACCATTATTGAACTCATCAGAGCGATTCTACAAGGGAGAGATATCAGATCAGTAAAGGGAATCTTCTATAAAGATGCAAAGGATATCATCTTTACAGGCTCTGAAGAAGGCGTTGTTCTTGATAGATTTAAACCCTTTTCAACAACACTGAAAAGGTTTGGCCCCATTGAGATAACAAGAGGATGTCCATGGGGCTGTTTCTATTGTCAGACACCGAGACTCTTCAAAACTCCCATAAAACACAGATCACTGGAAAGCATACTGGAGGCAGTGGATATACTGTTAAAACACAATCTTGGAGATATCAGATTTATTACCCCCAATGCCCTCTGCTACGGCTCCCCAGATGGAAGATATGTGGAAATAGAAAAGATCGAGACACTGCTTTATAGTATCAGGAAAAAGATAAACCAGAAAGGCAGGATTTTTTTCGGCTCCTTTCCCTCGGAGGTAAGGCCTGAACATATAACAGATGAGACCATTAAGATACTTAAAGAATACACAGACAATAAAAATCTTGTTATTGGTGCACAATCAGGCAGTGAAAGGGTTCTCCAACTCTGCCACAGAGGTCATACTGTGGATGATGTGTATAATGCTGTGGCACTTTCTGCTAAAGCAGGGTTTATACCCAATGTGGATTTTATCTTTGGTCTGCCAGGTGAGACTGATGAAGACGTCCTGATGACTGAAAGGGTTATAAATGACCTTGTAAAAATGGGTGCACGTATCCATGCCCATACATTCATGCCCCTTCCACAGACACCCTTTGCCAGTTCACCACCTGGCAGTATTTCGCCTGTGCTGAGAAAGACCATTAACAGGCTGATAAACAGAGGGGTTATATTTGGAGACTGGCAAAAACAGGAGAAACTTGCCTCAGAGATTTACAATTATTTGCATTCTTAACCTGTTCGGGCTTTTTCACACCTGTCCACAAAACCGACTGATGAGTCAATCGGTAGATTTGGGAGGAGAAGTGAAGTTTTATTTTTAATAAATAGAAATGTTAAAATAATTATCTATCCAAACCCCAAAGCAAGGAGGTGTTTATGCTGAGAAGAGACTACTATTTTACATCTGAATCAG
>JAADHP010000187.1 GCA_013151785.1 Nitrospirota bacterium
CCTGATCTTCATCAGGAGAGGTTTATTTCAGCATTTTTTAAGATTCTGAATCTGATTCGGGATGACACGAAAAAAGACATTTTTAACATTGCACAGAATGATATTGTGCCGGCAAACAAAGGTCAGAGAGACTTGCAACTTCCTGATTCCAAGTGGATTGCGGGTTTTTGAATAGTTTTATATAAAAGAGGGAAGAAATTTATGTATGAGCTTACAATAGAGACAAATTTCTCTGCAGCCCATCAGTTGAGGGGCTACAAGGGCAAGTGCGAAGAGTTACATGGCCATAACTGGAAGGTACAGGTTCATGTGACTGCAGAGAGGTTGAATGAGATTGATATTGCAATTGATTTTCATGAACTGAAAAGATACACCAATGAGATAATCTCCCAGCTTGATCACTCTTTTCTGAATGATATTTTCCCCTTTACAGAGAGAAATCCCTCTTCCGAAAACATAGCAAGATGGATATACGAGTCTCTGAAAAAGAAAATCAATAATGATAATGTAAGGGTATCGGCTGTAACTGTCTGGGAGTCTGAAACAGCTTCTGCAACGTATTATGAAGATTAAAGAGGAATTTGCTAACAGGATAATAGAGGCAGCCATAGAGTATGGTGCTGAAAAGGCAGAGGTTTATATTATAAGGGCCAGGTCTCTCTCTGTTGAGTCAAAAAATCAGGAGATTGACTCCCTTGACACATCCTCTGATTTTGGTTATTCCCTCAGGATAGTAAGAGAGGGAAGGCCAGGGTTTTCCTATTCCACCTCAGAAAGTGATTGGCGGTCCGTGGTAGAGGATGCCCTTGATACAGCAAGATTCACAGAAAGAGACCTTTCAATTGATATAGCCGAACCACTGGAGGATGAGGATATAGAAATCTATGACCCTGATGTTGCATCAGCTGATGAATCAAGGGTCTTCGAGTGTGCAAGGATTGTTGAAGATGCGGCATTCAGAACAGACCCCAGAGTAAAAAGGATAAGGAAGTCCGAGGTGTCTTTCTCAGAGACAGAGGTTTTGATATCCAACTCCAGAGGCCTGCTGAAGAGCTATAGAAGTACTGCTGTAACTGCCCAGTTGATGCTTGCTGCAGAGAACAACGGTGAGGCTCAGATGGGCTGGGGCTATGAGAGTGGACGATTCCTCAGAGGCGTTGATTTCAAGAGGGTAGGGCAGGAGGCAGCCCTGAGGGCTGTCAGGCTACTTGGAGCAAAAAGGGCTGAAACAACAAAGGGATTTGTGTTGTTTGAGTCTTCAGTAGCATCAGAGCTTTTAAGCATACTCTCTTCTTCCTTTTCTTCCGAGAATGTACAGAAGGGGAAATCGATGCTTATAAATAAAAAGAATGAAAAGGTCTTTTCAGAATTGATCTGTATCATTGATAATCCTCTGTTGAATGAATATACGGGCAGTAGACCCTTTGACGCCGAAGGGATTCCTTCAAGAAAAAACATTGTTGTTGACAGGGGGGTTCTGAAGGGATATCTTTATAATCTCTATACTGCCAACAGGGAAAAGGTCAAATCCACGGGGAATGCAATCAGGGCAGGTATCCAGTCTCCTCCATCTGTAGGCATTTCTAATTTTTACATTGAATCCTCCTCAGCCGATCATGTCAAGCCTTATCAAGAGCTTGTTGAATCTATTGATACAGGGCTAATCGTTACAGAGGCAATGGGCATGCATACAGCCAATCCCATTACTGGCGAGTTTTCTGTAGGAGTTACAGGCCTGTGGGTGAAAAATGGTAAAATAGAGCACCCAGTGAAAGAGGCTGCCATTTCTGGAAATATTATGGAACTTTTTAACAGGGTTGTGGGGTTTAGTGACAGGGTCAGATTCTATGGCAGGGTGGGCAGCCCTGATATATTGATAGAAGGTGTTGATATAAGTGGGTAGTCTGCAAAAATCCTGATAGAGGTATTTGAGGTTCTTGAAAGGTTGTTGAGGTAATCTTGTATGTAGAAGTTGTTTTTGAGATTTTAGGCCTTCATCAAAGACCCCGATGACCTGTAATGCCTCAGGTGCCTTTACAAATAGAGAAAAACTTAAAATTAGTAAGAATACAGGAGGTTTTATGGATTACTTTTTCACCGAAGAACAGAAGATGATACAGGAACTGGCACGTCAGATTGCTGAGGAAAAGGTTGTGCCTGTAAGGGCAGAACTTGATGAGAAAGAGGAATTCCCCCACGAGATAATGAAGGTTCTTGCCCAGTCAGACATGTTCGGAATCTTTATTCCTGAAGAGTATGGTGGCCTTGGCATGGGTGCACTTGAACTATGTATTGCCGTAGAGGAACTCAGCAGGGCATGTCTTGGAGTTTCCACAAGTTATGCAGCAAATGCCCTTGGCACATACCCCATATTGTTATTCGGCACAGAGGAACAGAAGAAGAAATATCTTCCGGATATAGCATCGGGCAAACGGCTTGTTGCCTTTGCCCTCACTGAGGCCAATGCTGGTAGTGATGCCGCTGGTATCCAGACTACTGCAAAGAAGGATGGTGATTACTATATCCTGAATGGTACAAAACAGTGGATCACCAATGGTGGTGAAGCAGAGATATACACAGTAATTGCAATGACTGACCCTTCAAGAGGAGCACGTGGTGCCAGTGCCTTTATTGTGGAAAAAGGCACACCTGGATTCTCCTTTGGTAAAAAGGAGAAAAAGATGGGTATCCGTGCATCAGTAACAAGGGAGTTGATATTTGATAATTGTAAAGTCCCGAAGGAGAATATACTTGGTCGTGAAGGTATGGGATTTATTGTGGCAATGAAGACCCTTGACCAGTCAAGGGTTGGAGTGGGTGCACAGGGAGTCGGTGTGGCTCAGGGCGCCCTTGATGAGGCAATAAGGTTTGCCCGTCAGAGGGTGCAGTTTGGCAAGCCTGTAATAAGTTTCCAGGCAGTACAGCACATGCTTGCTGACATGGCCACCCTTACTGAGGCAGCCCGCTCACTTGTTTATTCTGTAGCCCGGTATGTTGACAGTGGTGCAAAGGACATATCAAAGCCTTCAGCCATGGCAAAGGTATTTGCCACTGATGTGGCAATGAAGGTCACCACAGATGCTGTTCAGGTAATGGGTGGCTCAGGTTATATGAGAGAGTATCCTGTTGAGAAGATGATGCGCGATGCCAAGATACTGCAGATATACGAGGGCACAAATCAGATACAGAGAAATGTAATCGGACAGGAATTGATTAAGGAGGCAGCAAGAAAGGGTTAAGGAGGTTTTATTGATGAAGATAGTTGTATGTATCAAACAGGTTCCTGATACCGCAGAGGTAAGGATAAATCCTGAGACGAATACACTTGTCAGAGACGGGGTGCCCAGTATTATTAACCCCTATGACCTGCATGCCCTTGAGGCAGGGCTGCAGATAAAGGAACTAACCGGTGGTACAGTGACTGCCTTAACAATGGGTCCACCCCAGGCTGAAGATGCCCTGCGAGAGGCGATTGCAATGGGTGTGGATGATGCTGTGCTTTTGACAGACAGGGCATTTGCTGGCTCTGATACATGGGCAACAGCTTATACCCTTTCAAGGGCTGTTAAGAAGATCGGTTTTGATATCATACTCTGTGGAAAACAGGCAATCGATGGTGATACTGCCCAGGTTGGTCCCGAGATGGCTGAGTTCCTGGACATTCCCCATATTGCCTATGTTAAGGCCATAGATGAGATCAGCACTGAGAGAATAAGGGTCAAGCGCATGATGGAAGAAGGATATGATATTGTAGAGTCACCAATTCCTGTATTGTTAACAGTGGTCAAGGAGATCAATGAGCCAAGGCTTCCCTCATTGAAAGGGAAGATGAGGGCAAAGAAGGCAGAGATAAAGAAACTCGGGTTTGATGCCCTGGAGACAGACGAGCACCTTGTGGGACTGAAAGGCTCGCCAACCCAGGTAAAAGATATCTTTGCACCTGAGATGAAAAAAGACCGCAAGGTACTGAAAGGCTCCCCTGAAGAGATAGTGGAGCAGTTAATCGGGGTCTTAAAAGAGATGAAATGTCTGTAGCTTATAGCACATAGCCTATGGCCTATAGCGTATGACATATGGCGTATTGCCTGATAAAAACTCATTGGGAGGTTAATATATGCGTATAAAGGTTGATATCGAGTTATGCACAGGATGTGAGACATGTATTGACTCATGCCCCTATGATGCAATAGAGATGAAGGATGACAAGGCATTTATCAATGAATACTGTCAGTTATGCAGGAACTGTCTGAATGCCTGTCCAGAAGGTGCAATAAAGGAGGTCGAGGGTGAGGAGCCTGTTGTAGCCGAAGACCTCTCCATATATAAAGGCGTGTGGGTCTTTGCAGAGCAACGTGAAGGACGTGTATCTGATGTGGCACTTGAGTTGCTTGGTGTGGGAAAGCAACTGTCTGAGCAGAGGGGCACAGAGTTGTCGGCTGTGCTCTTTGGTGCGGATTCCAGTGAGGCAGAGAGACTGATCCACTGGGGGGCTGACAGGGTTTACCATTGCGAGGACAGAATATTTGACAGATTCAATGATGATCCCTATGTTGACCTCCTTACAGTATTGATTAAGCGGTACAAACCCGAAATAGTTCTTGCAGGTGCCACACCAATTGGCAGATCCTTCATTCCTCGTGTGGCAGCGCGTCTGAAAACAGGACTTACAGCGGATTGTACATCACTCAAGATCGACCCTGAGACAGGCAATCTTCTCCAGATCAGGCCTGCCTTTGGTGGCAATATAATGGCAACCATACTCTGTCCAAACACCCGGCCTCAGATGGCTACTGTAAGGCCAAGGGTTATGAAGAAGGGAGTATTTGATGAATCAAGGACAGGAGAGATTATAAAGATAGATGCTGAAAACCTGAGGTGCAGAACCACGGTGATTGATACTGTCAAGGAGGAGTCAGAGACTACCTGCAATCTTCAGGAGGCAGACATTATTGTTTCAGGTGGTAGAGGTATTGGTGGTCCTGATGGTTTCAAGATGCTTGAAGAGCTTGCCAAGCTGCTTGACGGAGCGGTTGGTGCTTCCAGGGCTGCTGTTGATGAGGGATGGATATCATATGCACATCAGGTGGGACAGACGGGTAAGACTGTCTGTCCGAAGATATACATAGCCTGCGGGATTTCAGGTGCTGTGCAGCATCTTGTGGGCATGCAGTCCTCGGATGTTATCATTGCTATCAACAAGAATGAAGATGCTCCGATTTTCAGTGTGGCCAATTATGCTGTAGTAGGTGATGTAAAGGAGATCGTTCCAATGTTAATCAAAAAGCTGAAAGAGGTGAAAGGTCTATGAGCATTGCCTTTGTCTTTCCAGGACAGGGTTCCCAGTATGTGGGAATGGGTGAGCGGATATATAATACCTATCAGGAGGCAAAACTGACCTTTGAAGAGGCATCTGATGCCCTCGGGTATAATGTGGCTGAACTCTGTTTTCTTGGTCCAAAGGAGGAGTTGAATAAGACCTATAGAACCCAGCCCTGCATAGTTACAGTGAGTATTGCCTTTTACAGAATCCTGAAAAAACGAGGTATTGAGCCCACTGCTGTGGCAGGCCACAGTCTGGGAGAGTATTCTGCCCTGATTGCTGCTGATGTAATAGCCTTCTCTGATGCAGTAAGACTTACTGAGAAGAGGGGTAGATTTATGCAGGCTGCTGTGCCCGAGGGCAAGGGGCTTATGGCTGCAATTCTTGGTCTCAGCAGGGAGACAGTGGATGAGGTCTGTCTTTCGGTTACATCTGGTTATGTGGCGCCTGCAAATTACAACTGTCCTGGACAGATTGTTATTGCAGGAGAGAAAGAGGCTGTGGAAGAGGCTATTGCACTTGCCAGAGAGGCCGGGGCCAAGAGGGCCATGGCACTGGCTGTAAGTGCACCATCACATTGTGCACTCATGATCGAGGCCTCAAGGGCACTTGCAGAAGAGCTGAAAAAGATAGATTTTAAACCTCCACGGATACCCATTGTTAATAATGCTGATGCTATATTCCTGAATACAGTGGACAGCATAAAGGCGTCTCTTGTAAAACAGCTTGACAGTCCCTTGCTCTGGGAGGATTCCATCAGGACAATGA
>JAADHP010000117.1 GCA_013151785.1 Nitrospirota bacterium
AGTATCTCCTTGAGATGAAAGAACTTCTTCTCTGTTGATGTGACTTCCTGAGTTTGTAGCAACCTTTACCTCCCTTTTAAAAATCTAATTCAAATCAAATCTGTCTAAAATATATAGAAACAAGACAGGACACCTCATAAAAATCAGGTTTCAATTGAAAAGGGGTAGAGGTGGTGAAGAAGACCATGTAGCAATACCGACAGTAACATACACCAGCAACCCTATCTATCCCCTGAAGGCTGAAAAGACTCTGTTGTCTTAATATTTTAAATCCTATTGCATCAATGGGATGATGAACCACCTCTACCCCTTGTTTCAGAAGGATTTTTGTTTTCTTCAAAGGGATTGCCCCTCTTCTGACTCCTGACTGTTGACTGTATTCATTGCACCCTGCCTTTCATCTTTTTGAATCTTTTTGGACTATACAGATTTCAAATCTAATTCTCCAATCCCACTCAACACTGTCCGATAAACCGTGTAAGTCCTTGTAGGATAGGGGATATTAATTTTTCGTCTCATTCTCACAGGCCATCCATGGCCTGTTCCGAGGAAATTTTGCGATTTGCCCTCCAGGCAAATCTGAAGCAAAATTAAAATCCGCTCAAAATTAATATCCCCTCTCCTTATGAATAATTGTTGTGTTTTTACCGGACACCACTGGTCCATGAAATTACAAGTGGACTGATGAACCACCTCTCTGCCCCTTATTTCAGAAGTATTTTTTGTTTTTTCAAAGTGACGATGCCTCATGTTTATAGATCCTCACCTTCACAATATCCGCACTTGAGCCACCAGCATCAAAGAGCTTCTGGTTCGGGAAGAGGAACTCGTTTATATTAGGTATATCAAGATCCTTTGCAAAGGGCACTGCCCAGTTCCCAAACTGTCCGGTTACAAGCACAGTGTCAGGCCTGATCCCTTCCCTCACAATTGCCTTTGCTGTTTTTCTTTTAACAGGAGACTCTACTACCACCTGATCACCCTCTTTTATTCCGAGCCTTTCTGCCACTGAGGCATTAATAACAATACCACCAAAGCCTGTTACATAGCCTGCCGCCTCTGCCATCAGTGGCAGTGAGGCATTGCTTCCCCAGGCATACTGCATACTCCTGGTATTCACCATATAAAAGGGATATCTCTCAGGATCATCTCCAATCTCTTTTACTGCCTCATCCCAGAGCTGCAGGTAGTCTTCACAGTGTGGTAATGGTTCATACTCTTTGAGCTGTGCATCCCACCAGTGAATCCCCCTTTCGTGTAGCCTCTGTTTCAGCTCCTCTCCTATCACCTTCAGTCTTCCCTGATAGGGTATCTCGTATCGGAGCCCCCACTTTACCATTACTGGATGAAGGTAGTGTCTGATGGCTGGATAGGGGACAGTGAAGTATCCATTTTCCCTGAACCACCTCAGGTCTCGCTCCTCTGCTCCATTTGTAAGAAGCCTTACCGATGCGCGGCAGATACGGTCCCAGATCTCCTCGGTTGTGTATTTCCTGTCAGGCTCAAGGGAATAATTATATCCCCTGCCCTGAAGCCTTATGCCAAGAATAATCCCTGAGTTTATGGCCTCATTGTAGTCTTTCAGGATTCCCACACGGTCGGCAAGTTCAGTGCATATTTCGGTCATGTCGCGGGTATTGTAGGGTGGTGGCACCCCGGGTTGTCTGAGGGCAAATCCATACTCCTTCCAGTAGGCCTCTGAGTGGGTTGATGGTCCGATACGGAACAGCTGAAGACCCTCAAGGTCGGTATGTTCCGGAAGAATAAGGTCTGCATACCAGTTGGTCTCATCCATGGTATATCCAAAGGCCACTATGAAAGGGAAGTTCCTGGTTGTCTCGTGCATCATGTCAGTGTAGTACATGGACATGTTGGGGTTTGTCCTGTAGATAATCCAGACATCAGGATAAGTGGGCTTTTCCCATCCCTCAGGTGGCTGGTTCAGCCATAACCAGGCATGAGGAACAGGCGACAGGAAGGGAGACCAGCCTGTATTGCCCACAAGGGGTACCAGTTCTGTATAGTGTGAGCGTGTCTTTGGAAGTTTACCTCTCCTCTCAGGGTCGGTTGGGTTCAGGAAGTTCTGGAAAAAGCCGTCCTCACCAGGCCAGATGCTTGACCACCTGTCGTGATGCGGTCTGTTCAGGCGCTGCGATGCACCTACTGTGCCGCCTGCCACCTCAAGAGAGCCTGTCAGCATGGCAAGCACAGTTCTTGCCCAGCATGCCTGGTAACCTCCGGGGCCGTTGTTAATGGTTTTACCAAGTGTTATAGCCACAGGACGAAGGGGAATCCTCTCTCCGTCAATCTCAATCTCTTCACCTACCAGTGCATTGTCCACATACTCCCGGGCAATCCTTCTGATTGTAGAGGCCGGGATATCACATATCCTGGCAGCCCATTCTGGAGAGTACTTCTTCATATGCTCAAGGAGCAGGTCAAAGGCCGGCCTGGCCTCAACCTCTTCATAGAACCACTCCTGACCATCAGGGCCCACCTCCTTGCCAGAGGTGATGAAGCGTCCAGTAAGGGCAAAGTCCTTTAAGGACGGATCATTGTATACACGGCTTTTCCCCTCCACAGGGTCCCATACCAGCACCTCAGAGCTTTCTCTGTCACGGAGATAATAACCCCTGGGTCCTATGAGATAAGGTGAGTTGGTTCTCTTTTTAATAAAATCAAGATCACATACCCTCTGCCAGTTCATCTCATGCAGGATTGAATGAATCATTCCGTACATGAAGGCTGCATCTGTCTTTGGCCTTATGGGAATCCACTCATCTGAGGTTGCAGCACTTACTGAGAGGTGTGGTTCTGCCTGTATTCTTTTGTATCCTCTTTCTCTGGCATCAGCATGCCTCATGGCACCCGAGACACCTGCTGAGGCATTTGTGTTGTGTCCAAAAGAGAGGGTGAAACGGTTCCTTGGTGTATCAGCAGCAACAATGAAGGCCCTGTGCCATAGTTCACCATAGAGGTGTTCGGAATGATAGCATTTAGAGCCCTCACCACCACCAAGGGTGAAATCCACTGGCCCCCAGGCCGACAGAAAGGCCGGAAATGTCCCGCCGTATCCAGCAGGTGAGCCTGCCTCACCCATTGATACAGCAAGCCTTGGATAGCCTTTTTCATCAAGGAGTCCCTTTTTCCGAAGAGTCCTCAGTTTCTCTGCCAGTATCTCAAATGCCTCTTCCCAGGAAATCTCTCTGAACCCCGGGTCTTCATCCCTTCCCTTTCTGGGGTTTGTCCTGAGCAGCGGTGCCTTGATCCTGTTTGGATTGTACATCTTCTGGACAAGTCCGTATGCCTTAACACAGACCCTTCCCTCGCCAGGGCTTATCCTGGAGCAGTCAAAATCAGGTTCTATGTGTCTGACCAGATCTCCTTCAACAACCATTACAAAGGGATCCGGGCCGTTGTAGCATTGAAAACAGTATGTCTTTACCTTCTTCATCATATATTCACCCCTTTACGTTTCACTTATTACCTGTTGATCATAGAAACAACACTCATCCCCTCCCACAGCCTCCCCAAGGTGCGGGAAGGCAGGGTAGGGTAAAGACAATTTTGAAATTGTTAATTTTTACAGAGACAGAGGGGTAGTGGGTCTGAACGGTTTTGATCATCACATCAGCCTCACCTGGATGGTGAGGCGTGATGATCGCCTCGGAGACGGGCAGGATGCCCGTCGAGAATGATGTGATGACCCGCTATCCCTCTGTCTCCATCCAATCGAGACCTTTGACCTGTCTTCTGCACGGTAAACCCTCTTGGATAGGGTGCATACTCAAGCATAAAGGCAAGAAAACCCATAAGACCGGCCTTCAGCATCTCTCTCAGATAGACATCCCTCAGAAACCCTGGTATCTCTTCTTCAGGTCGGCCTGATGCCCTTATAATATCAGCCCGCAGCCTTTCAATCATATGCTGAAATTCCAGCCCCTCACGGAACATATCCTTTATCTTTTCCCTTGTTTCATCAATGGCATTCATGCTTCGGTCTATGAACTCCCTCACTGTAACCCCTGCCGGACCAAAATGGGGTGTGAGGATCTCCTCTACCTGGAGATTTTCAAGCACTGAAAGTGAGGCCTTTTCGTCATTAAGCTCAAAGAGCGGTGGACTTCCAGCAGGTATGTATACATGGTTGAGGTCAGGGTACTGAAGACAGGCCAGATCACCTGTAAAGAGTGCCCCCTCCTTCCAGTCAAGAATGCATATGTTGTCTGGCGAATGCCCTGGGGTATGAATTACCTTCAGCACCCTGTCGCCAAGGTCTATCTCATCTCCATCATTAAGGGAGACAACATTTTCAGGTGGAACCGTGTCTGCCCTGCCAAAGCCCTTTACAAGCTCTTTCCTGAAGACCATTTGTGCACCACCCACTATCTTTGCAAAGTTCTTTACATAATAGGAAGACCTCTTGTGAACCAGGATCTTTATTTCTGGATTTTCCTTTACAAATGCCCCGGAGGCTCCGGAATGGTCAATATGAAAATGTGTAAGTATAAGATAGTCTATCTCTGATATGCTGATACCCTTTGTTTTCAGTTTTTCAATGATGCCTTTGGCTGAGGATGGGAATCCAGGGTCAATCAGTGCAGATGCCTTTCTTCCCTTTATCAGATATGAGGCGATGAGGTTTCTCTGGCCAAATGCCTCAGAATCAATAAGGTATATTCCCTCTCTTATCTCTTTCATGGATTTTCTCCTTTTTTGCTTTCTATTAGGTTTAAAAATAAATAGAACAAGTTCTGTGCCAGATGACATAAGGTGGTGATGGGATGTGAAATATCTTTTTATTTCAGGAGGTTATTGTTTCTTGATTGTATGATAACTACAGACCAGCAATAGGGCTGGAAAACTCTTGCATGCAAAATTTTGCAGAGATAAACTCAGCAACCTGATAAGATCTCAGCTTGCAGTATCCTCCGAGGGGAGGGATAGAGTATTAATATTCCATATTACCACATCCGATGTGGACCTTCACTCCTATTCCTGAAGCATTTATCTTATTCTTTGCCTGTCTCAACTTTCTTTACTATTAAAAAAACACATAAACGCAAAAATAACAAGAACATATAGACCAGTGTCGTTAGCACAGCAAAAATATAATCAACTGGTCTGATTACTTTTACAATATTGGAATAGATTCCAATCTGCCGAGCAATTATTAAAATAACCACTGTTCCTATATATACAACTCCCGCACCTACTGGGATAACAATTGACCAGCAACGAAGATTTCTCTGGAATTTTGGACCCTGCAATTTGATTCTTTTTATCAGGTTTTCTGGAATCATTGAAGTATATCCTTATATCATTTTAAGAATAAATTATATATCTCCGATAACCCTAATTTTGTTTCTCCATATCCTATACCTGAAATGCAGAAGTAAACAAGCAACAGGAAGTATGTAATAGAGTTCATACAAAAAGAGGTTCTGAAAATCAGTTTTTCATCTTTTAGTTTATTTAACTTTTGGAGAATAAAACCCTCCGAGTCGTAACTTAAGAGAAAACATATTGCCCAAAACAACCAGAACTTTACTATCTTCCAAGCAAACCAGTTTCCATACAAGGATATATATGGCTCAGTGACCATTTCCGGCTTGAAAAACAGATCATTCAGCCCCCCTTTTATGAGTACAAAGATAATTGAATAGGATAATTCATAAGGAATTACTACAATTAAACCTATTACTGTTGAACCTATATTCGCCAGCAATGCTGAAGAAATGCTATCTCGTAAATTTAATCTTAACATTTTATTTATAATCAATGACTCTAAAAAAATCGCAATCAGAAAACCAAATGGAAGAACGTTTAAAAATCCTTCATAAAGTGGCATTACAGCAAAAGAAGAATTAGCAAAAACATTCTCTCTAAACATAAAAAGGCTGGTTAAGAATAAAAAAACAAACTGAAGTTTTCTATTTAATTTGTATGACCATCGCATAAAACTACCTTCTTAATATTTCATTGGTAAGGATAAAGAGTATCGTCTTCATGCTTATAGTCTTGCTACTTGTTACCTTTAAACTCGTGTCCTATTTGAGTCAGTAAGAAAGAGGTGCCCTTCT
>JAADHP010000108.1 GCA_013151785.1 Nitrospirota bacterium
TAAATAAATTTAATCGGAATTCTATATGGATAGATATCTTCATTCCATATCATCTTTTCAGATTTAAAAGGTTTTCCAGTAACAGTGGCAAGTCCAGCAAGGGCTTTGTCAACGATAAAAGCTATGTAATCTCCCTTCTGCCAGTCCTTAAAACGGTCAAGTTTGCTTCCCCACAACCCATGTTTCAGGCAGAGAAGGAATGGATACTGTCCTATTTTTACAATACGCAAGCGTGTCATTTCACTCCCTCCACGATTATTATATCAAACTATTAACAAAATTCGGAAAGTACCATCTCAGACCGTATTTAAACTTAAATAAAATCTGACAAACCAAAGAGTTCTTTTTCTTTATTAAGTGTCTTTTTCAGAGATTCAGCACAGGCCTTACTACAGGTCATAAATAGAAGGTCATATCCGTCTTTTTTGGCCTCTGAATCACTTGTAGTTACAATAGCAGGGATAGTTTTATCTGTTTTAACAAGTTGAAAGGGAATTATCTTTCCCTCCATCTCTTTCGACAGAATATTCTTTATAATCCTTGCACCAAGCCCAAAGACCTCAGAATCTTCTGATATCTCTTTATTGCACCATGCACAGATATTTCCTATAAAAGACATCTCTTTACCTTCTTTTCCAAACCCTTTATCATCTTTTATTATAGTACTAATTCTGATGTTTATTTTACCACACTTTAAAAACGTTAATAACTAAAATCCCCATTTTTTAATAACTATACTTAAAGGACCTCGAAAATTCTTGACAAGAGCATTCAATACACTTCAGCAAAGTCAGATACTTTATATCGACGCCACTCAGTCCCCATGCCCCACCGCCTCCAGAGTGTTCTCCATAAAAATGTACGAATTATTTGTCATTCCTTATCAGGTAAATTTTTAAGAAACTCATTCAAGCTCATTATTTTTATGCCTTTGTATTCCTTAAGTTTTAGAAGATGGGAATCTCCACTAACAATAATTTTTGCTTTCCCGTCTATTGCCATATTTATAAAAAGATTATCTGAAGGGTCTTCCTTTATTGGAGCATGGTTAGAAGCTATGTCTATTTCTTCTGCCATGCTTCTCAAATCTAAAATAATTCTGTATATATCTTCAGCATCAAAGGCAAATTTAAGCGACAATACTCGCACAAATTCTTCAAGGGATTCTCTGCAAATCAGAAGTTTGTATCTGGATGACTTCAAATACGTTAATAGTTGACGTGCCTTTCCCTTCCATAAATAACCAGAAATCAAGATATTAGTGTCAAGCACTAACCTTTTTTTCACCTGACTCCTCTAACCTCATGCACTATCTTTTCAATCTCTTTCATGCTCATGGGCTTAATCCCCTTCTTTTTGACTAACTCGTCTGTATAACTAAAAATATCCTTTTCCTCGGAAGGCAGAATTATCACCTCTACTTTGCTGCCAGGCTTAAAAGGTAGGGATTTTATTGTTATACTTTTATTTTTCTCCACTGATACAATCTTCTTTATTGCCTGCATTTTATCACCTCCTTTTTTAGATACCTCTTCTTTGTTAATCATTGTGCATCTCTAACTCTATGTTTTTTTATATTCTATCATCTCATCGTAGAGAATCAATCAGTCCACACTTCAAGTCTCTCTAAGTTCTTTCTTGTTATATCTTCAAGTTTTCACCTTTCTTCAAACTGCTCCTTTAATTTTAAACCCTTTCTAATTATACAGTAATTCAGTATGATGTTTTAAGTCTAACTCACTTAAAAGAGACTTTGCGAAAGTATAAACATATAGTTGTAGCCGGTGTCATACTGTCCAGAAAGATTTTAAATAAGGGAGGCTATGGTCAGAGGGATTCACTGGAACAGGGGTTATCTTGTATAGACTCTCCGCAAAATAAACAGCCTCTCCCGGGCATATCTGCCAAGTTCAGAATAGGGATCAATACGCACCTGCAATGAATATTCCCTTATTGCAGCCCTGATATTTCCCGTATTTTCATAGCATATTCCCAGCAGCCCATGCACCTCTGGGTCTTTTGGTGCTACCGAGGCAAAGGCCCTGAGATGAGGAATGGCAACCCTGTATCGGCCCAGATGAAAATATGCTTTGCCAAGGCCAAAGTGTGAGTAGGCATGGTCAGGGAAAAGGTGAAGGCTCTTTTTAAATCTACCAACTGCTTCATAATACCTTTTTTCTTTTAAAGCCACAAGTCCCAGACCATAAAAGGCAGGTTGATAGTCGTGGTACAGGGAGAGGGCCTTCCTGAAATACCTTTCTGCCTTTTTATATTCACCCTTTTTGTATTCAATCATTCCGTAGAGATTATAGAAAGGTGCCTCCCTGTTTGCCTTCTCTATAGCCTTCTTCAGGAGTGATTCAGCCCTGCCTATCTTCTCTTTATTGTAATACAGGACAGCCCTGTCATAAATAAAATAGACCCTGTTAATCCTCTTCAACCCGCTGATGGCCTGTTGAAAGACCTTTGTATTTTTACCATCTCCTTTTATTTTGTAATGTGGTAGCTGTCTGATCATCTGCAGCATCTCTTCCTTTCTTACTTCCTCCCTGGGATGAGTTGAAAGAAGGGCATTCAGAAAATTGTCCTCTCCCCGTTTCTTGCCAAGGTTTTTAAGATACTTATCAATAGCCACTTCAAGCCGATCATGTGCCCTGATGGCCTCATAAGGGTCATAACCAAGCCTTGCCATGTACTTTACACCAAGACGATCTGCCTCAAGTTCCTGGGATCTATCGAACTTCAACAGCAGGAGGCTACTTCCAAGGGCACCAACCCTGAGGAGTGCCTGTCCACCGGATTTTCCACCCAGGGCCATACTGCCCACCAGAAGGCCGAATTGCTGTAGTGTGCCAAGAGTAATCCTTTCGGCAGTGTGTCTTGCCATCACATGCCCCACCTCATGACCTATGACTGCTGCAAATTGAGCCTCGTTGTCCAGTTCGGCAAGAAGTCCCCTTGTGATTGCCACATATCCTGGCAGTGCAAAGGCATTCGGCAAGGAAGTGTTCTGTATAACAAAGGTCATGGGAAGATAGGGCCTTTCAGAGATTTTCCAGATATTCCTGACTATCCTTTCAAGATATCTCCTGAGTTTCTCGTCCCTGTACTCACCACCATAGGACCATTTCAAGGATGGAGCAGCCTCTCTGCCTATGTTTATCTCTTCAGATTCCGATACAAGCATGAACTCATGCCTGCCTGTAACAGGATTTACTGCACAGGTGGTAAGGACAAGCAGTAATGGAATAAGTAGTATCCTTAATAAGTGTATCCCTTTATCCATTGTGTTCCACATATATCCTGGTATAAGCATTCAGGACAGTTTTTACGCATATCAGTGGTAGGAAAAAAGTCCATCTCAGGATCAAATACCTCTTCCAGGAGTTTCCTGATTATATCCTTCATTATATAAAATTCCTCTTGTGTATTAATAACTTTCAACTCAGCCTTTTCATCCAATCTCCCTTTACCAAGGAGGAGATAATGCCCTTCCACTGGAATGTCAAAGATACCCTCGCAAAGAAGCATATAAAAGGGTATCTGGATAGAGCCTATGGAATCTGACCAGGTCTTTCTATCATTTCCTTTCAGATTATTGAATCTTATCTTCAGATGGTTCTCAGAAGAGGCAATCTTATAATCAATAAGCATAATCCTCTCCTCATCTCCTGGCAGGCGTCTCATCTCTATCCTGTCAATAACACCTTTAAGCCTGAAACCATGAAGTTCCATGTTAAATAATTTTTCTGTGGCAATGGTCTGTATCTCCATGCCCCTTTTTATCATTGTCCTGTAATAATGATTGATCAAATCAGCCATGCGTTTCTTTACCTGTCTTTTGATAAGATAAAATGCACCGGTTATCTCCCTTCCATAATGTCTTTCAAAGACCCTGTCCACAATCTCATGGATTCGATTGGTATCAAGATGCTCCTCCTTCAGTGTAATGCCTGATAGTGGCTTAAAGAACTCTCCCAGTATCTGGTGAACGATTATCCCTATATCCCTTCTGTCAGGGTCGGGTGTTATCTCATCCTTCTCACTCAGTTGCAATACATAACGATAATAAAAACGCACAGGGCATTTGATATAATCATCCAGTGATGTGGCACTGAACTGGAATTCTCTGAGAGCATTAATGATCTCTTCCGATTTCCTGATAGATGAAGGAACACGATTATCCAGCTTTATCTCGTATCTTATGGGTCTGACAAATCTATCTGAATCTACAACCCCTATCTGTTTTTCCTTTTCCCAGATAAGCTTTTCTATAAATCTGCTCTTTTCGGTCTTGTCATTCTCCACATAGAAGAGGTGTACCTCCTTTGCACCTTTAATGAGAAGGTCAAAATATGCACCTGTGAGAATGTCTCTCTTTTTATATGTTGAAAGCCCGAGAATCTCCCGAATCTTCTGAGGTATCAAAGAGTCCTCTTTCTTGCCCTCAGGAATAATGCCTTCGTTGAGATTGAGAAAATAGACCCTGTCAAACCTTATATTCCTGGTCTCAAGAAATCCCAGAACCTGGATTCCTCTGAGCGGGGTTCCCTCAAAGGGTACAGTATAGGTCTTTATATATTTCTTAAAGAAATTAAAATAACCTGCGGTGGAGTCGAATCTTACGGTTCTGAAAAGGGAACTTTCAAGCTCATCAAAGGCCTTGAGGAATCCCTCACTGAAGGGATAGAAAAAGGCATGGTGAGAGGCCGTACTATTGTGATAGATGTACATGAGCACCTCGGATGATTTCTTCGCCAGGTCTGCCACATCTGTAAACTCCATAAACTTCAGGATAGTATGGGAATGAATATTCCTTAAGTGTTCCCTTAATCTATCCCTGTTGATTGAGGAGAGTTCAGATTCTTCATTGTCTCCCTTGAATATATTATCTATGAGCTCCTCGATATCCTCAAGCAGGGCAAAAACAATACCGCGCTCCCTCAGTTCCTCTTCTATGAAATGAAACAGTATCCTTGTTATATCCTCTCTCTTTTTACCTCCATATGTGAAATATATATTCTTTGTATATGGATGAAGAACAAACTTGATATAAGATGGAACATAAATCCTGTTATCCACAGCAGAGTTGATAACCTCTATGAGAGATTCATAGAATGCAAAGATAGGCGTCCTGAAGAGAGGGTAGCCCATGGATATGTTGTACTCCCTGTCATCAAGCATGCTGAGACAGTAATGTAACATGGGCATGAGCAGTTCAACACCCGGCATGACAATAACTGTCCTCTCGTCCACCCTGTTGGACTCCTTGAGTTCCTTAATCCTTTCAGCAAGTACGAATATCTGACCGTGGTTGTCTGGGCTCTTATAAATGGAGATATCAGCCTCTGTATCATCATCTGCATGCTCAATAACCTCAACAGAATCAAACATTCTCAACTGTTCCTTGATTGCCTCTACATTCTGAAAAATGATAGTTGTTGCAGGATGGTCAAGAAGTTTTTTAAATATCCTCTTTTCCGTTTCTGTCAACAGTAGAAAACCTGACAGGATTATGCCCTTCTCTCCTTCTAAGTTCAGGTCACTTTCAGATACCTGCCTGTATCTCATGGAACGCGTGGAAAGTCCGTGTGTTCTTAGCTCCTCATAGAATTCCCTGTAAATGGAAGAAAAGGTCTGAATCTTGTTCTCTGTTTCAAAGAAGCCTTTATCAAAGGCTGATATATCTACTGAGCCGAGGCTTGCTGCTTTAATATCTTCAATAAGACACTCCTCCAGGTCCCTGAAGAGTCGTGAGCCTATTCCTATAAAATCTTCTATTTTTAAGAATCTTTCTCCACCCAGGGGGGATGTACTGTTTCGATGTATCTCGTAGAGTATGGCAAGTGCATCAAGGCTGCTTATTTTCTTATCCTTTATCCCCAGTTCTTTTTCATACAGATAATCTATAAAATCATCCATTGAGAATATTCTTGGTGGAACAAAGCCTTTCTTTACCCTTCGGGCGAGTTCTTTTCTCAGGAAATGGGCAGGTCTTCTGCCAGGGAAAACGACAATATTATCCGAGTAGTCTGGATCTCCATTATAAAGCAGATCAGCCAGAAACTCTATAATAAGATTCAGTTTCGGAGGTATCAGTAAAATCCTTCCCATTTAATCCTTTATAACAGAGGTAAAATTGTCAGTATAATAAAGCCAAAAAACAGCACCATTGTGATAATTAAGACCTTTTGGCGTCCCCATCTTGTTCTATCTATCCAGGGAATATAGAAGAGCAGTAATACAGTCAGAAGGGGCACAAGCACGGTTCCAACAAATATCCATTTGCCATGGAAATAACGGATCAACTGATAAAGCCATAGGAAATACCACTCAGGTCGTGGTTGATAAGGTGCGGTAAAATCAATCAGTCTGCCAATCTCAGGTGGCCACAGAAGGGCAAGGATGGTTACTAACTCAAGGGTAAAAAATATCACCAGAACTATCTCAAAGAGATAATCAGGATAAAAGCTCTTCTCCTTTGTATTATTGGTTTTGTCTTCTTTTGTCATGGGTTGTCTCTTCTCTATGTTAAAACAGAACCAGTAAATGGTTCAACCTGGTAATGAAAATGATGGAACGGACATTGTAAGGCGGGCATTGACTTTACTGCTCACTATCCTAAACATTTGAAGGGAAACTATCAACAAAAATTCTAAAAACCCTGCTCAGGGGAATGAGTACCAGGGTTTGAACGAATCTCAGACAATCGGTAATTTCAGGTGCAAGTTTTGGTATCATAGTGTTGTTAAGTCCTTATGGTATTAACTTTTATCCGAATCCAGCGATAAGGTTTCAGCAGGAGTGGCAGTTTTTAGTTACAGCTGGATTTGGATTTTACATTGTGACCAAGGGTTATCTTTATGCCAAAAATGAAAAAGAAAAAGAGGAATGTGAAAAAGAGCACCGGAAATAAGAGAAAAGGAACAAAGACAATGTGTATCAATACGGACTGCAAGCTTCGCAAGGCAGGTTGTAAGGGGTACGAAGGATGTCCTGGGTTTGTTAAGAAATAGACATTCAAATTTCCTGAGCATCGTTGATGTACTCAATCATTCATATACATATAGAGGACAGGCAGAGAGGTGGTTCATCAAGGCATTATACAAAGGGAAACTACCCTGAAGGATATTGTATAATAGGTTTATCAATTAAATTGTGCGGGTTGTCTGAAAGTGTTGATACTTGTCACCCAGAATTTATTTAAGGGTCTCCTTTTTAGAGATTCTGAACAAGTTCAGAATGACAACTTGATGTGTTTACCAGTACTGTTTGTAATTTGAGTAACCAAATGTATTATCATAATCGTCCTGATAAATCTGTATCCCTATGAAAAAGGTGATAACCATAGACGGGCCCTCTGGTGCAGGGAAAAGCACCCTGGCAAAAAGGCTTGCCCAGCAGCTATGCTTCCAGTACCTTGATACTGGCGCCCTCTACAGGGCAGTAGCACTCTATCTGAGAAGAAGAGGGTACGATGAAGAGATATCCGATGATGAACTCCGCCAGGCACTGCAGGAGGTAAAGATCGAGTTTTCCAGTGGAAGGGTTTATATTAACAACGAGGATGTCTCGGATCAAATCCGCACCCCTGAGATTGGACACTATTCCTCGGTTTTCTCTGCAAGAGTACCAGAATTCCTGCTGGATACCCAGCGGAGCTTTCCTGAAAAACACGATACTGTAGCAGAAGGAAGGGATATGGGCACAGTTGTCTTCCCCCGTGCATGGAAGAAGTTTTTTTTGACAGCCTCTGTGGAAGAAAGGGCAAAAAGACGATTCAATCAGTTAAAAGAGATGGGAAAGTCTATTACCTTTGATGAAGCACTCAGGGATGTAAAAGACCGCGATGAAAGGGATGCAGGCAGGGCTATTGCACCGCTTAAGGTGCCTGAGGATGCAGTTTACATCGATACAACTGACCTGACTATAGAGGAGACATTGAATAGAATAATAAGGCATCTCAACTCTGATGCCTGAAAATATTATGGATGGTTTTAAGAACAAGTTTATTTATTACCTTTTTAAGATTATATTCACAGTATCTTATAAAATACTGTTCCGTAACGAGGTGAAGGGTGAACATAATATCCCTGAATCAGGTGGGCTTATCATAGCTTCAAACCATCTGAGCTATTTAGACCCCCCTTTGATTGGTATATCCATGAAAAGGCAGGCATACTTTATGGCCAAAGACTCGCTCTTTAAAAACCCATTGATCGGATGGTTTGTACGAAGTTTTTCGATTCCTGTGGACAGGGAATCACCAAAACCGTCAACAATCAAGGAGGCTGTGAAGTTGCTAAAGGATGGGAAGGTGCTGGTGTTGTTCCCAGAAGGTGGCAGGAGCAAGGACGGTGATATCGGAGGTGGAAAGCGTGGTGTTGCCATGATTGCTGCCATGAGTAAGGCTCCTGTGGTTCCTGCGCTTATTGAAGGTACAGACAGGGCACTACCAAAAGGTGCAACTTTTTTAAGACCTGCAAAGGTAAGGATAACCTTCGGCCCTCCCATGGAGATAAAAACTGATGAGAGCACAAGGGATTATCAACATAGATTAACCGAAGAGATTATGGAAAGGATACGGC
>JAADHP010000095.1 GCA_013151785.1 Nitrospirota bacterium
CAAAGGAGGTAGAAACATCTTAAAGGAGACAGCAAAAACAGACAATGGTATGGTTATTGATCTTTCCTTTAGTATTGATGCCGTTGATGTCAAGAAACAGCCTGATTTTGGGGAGATAATAAACAGCATAAAAGACAAACAGGTTGTATATGTGGGAGAGACTCACACATCCTACTCTCACCATCTTGTGCAGTTTGAGATAATAAAGAGGCTATTTCAGAAAAACAAAAAGCTTATTATAGGCATGGAGATGTTCCAGAGGCCCTTCCAGAAATTCATTGACCAGTATATTGAAGGAAGGATTGATGAAGAGACATTCCTGAAAAAGACAGAGTACTTCAAGAGATGGTCCTTCAATTACAATCTTTACAGGGATATACTCCAGTTTGCAAGGGACAGGAAGATACCAGTGATTGCCCTGAACATCAAAAAAGAGATCATTGACAAGGTTTCAAAAAAGGGTCTTGATGCCCTTACAGATGCTGAACTCAAGCTCATACCCGAGGACATAGACATGACCAACCAGGATTATCGTGATTTTCTAAAAGAGATATTCATGGGACACAGAAATTCCAGAAAAAGAGACTTTGACAACTTCTATCTTTCACAGCTACTGTGGGATGAAACAATGGCCCACAGTATTGTCAGGGCATTAAAGAACCATCCTGATTACCAGATGGTTGTTCTGATAGGGAATGGACATCTACAGAACTCCTGGGGAGTGCCTTCCAGGGTAAAAAGACTTATGGATGTTACCTCCACTGTAATACTTAATTCACCTGAAGAGGATATAAAAAGAGGGCTTGCAGATTATGTCCTGTTTCCTGAGTTTGTACCTGCACCTGAACCTCCCAGGCTGGGTGTCATCGTTAATGAAACAGAAGAGGGTGTGGAGATTGAAAAGGTTATCAAAGGAACACCTGCCTATAAGGCAGGCATAAAGAAAGGTGATGTGCTCATTTCCATGGATGACAGACCAATTAAAGGCCTTGATGACCTCAAGATATTTCTTTTGAACAAAAACAGAGGTGACAAGGTCAGAGCAACCCTGAGAAGGAGTATATTTATCTTTGGCACAGAGGACATAACAGTAGACCTTACTCTTTGAATTACAAAAAAAATTTTAACTGGTCTGACAAATTACTTGACAAATCAAATTACCCTCAGATATACTTCATATTGACTTGTCAGAAGATACTTCACACCATTATATAAAGACCGAGGTGATACTATGGAACAGAAAAAAGGTCAGGATATCCTTAGTAGATTAGCCGGGGCAAAACCAGGCGATTTCACAACACGTCCAGTTGTAATGGGCACACATGGACTGGTCACCAGCGGGCATTATTTAGCAAGTCGTATAGGGCTTGATATACTTGAAAGAGGCGGTAATGCTATAGACGCTGGTGTTGCAGTAGGGTTTGCCCTGTCTGTACTGGAGCCTTATTTGTATGGAATCGGAGGTGAGGTACCCATTCTTTTATACCTTGCCAATGAGCAACGTGTGGTATGTATAAGTGGCCAGGGACCAGCACCCAGAAAGGCCACCATAGAATGGTTTAAAAATGCTGGTTTTGATGCTATACCTGGCGATGGACTACTGGCTGCTACCATACCTGATGCTGTATCTGCCTGGATTACAGCTTTGATGCATTTTGGAACCATGCGCCTTGCTGATGTATTAGAACCTGCAATTGAACTTGCAGAAAATGGCTTTCCCATGTATGGCATCTTGAGTTCTGCCATACAGAGAAATGCACAAAGATTCCAGGAGGCATGGCCTACCTCTGCTGAAATCTACCTGCCTGATGGCCGTGTTCCAGAATATGGAGAAAGATTTTATCAAAAAGACCTGGCTAATACATTCAAAAAACTGCTTGAGGCTGAGCACCGTGAATCAAGCCGAGGAAGGATAGAAGGCTTACAGGCAGCACATGATATGTTTTATAAGGGTGAAATAGCAGAACAGATTATAAGATTCATTACAGAAAACAGATTTCTTGATTCTACAGGCAAACATAATGCAGGATTACTGTCCAGGGAGGATTTATCTCATTATTCTGCCCGTATAGAAGAAGCTGTAACAACAAATTATCACGGATATGATGTCTATAAATGTGGTCCATGGAGTCAGGGGCCTGTTTTCCTGCAACAGTTGAATCTTCTGGAAGGATACGACCTGGCATCACTTGGACACAATTCTGCTGATTACATCCATCTTCTTTTAGAGGCATCAAAACTGGCATTTGCAGACAGAGAGAAGTATTATGGTGATCCAGACTATGTTGAAGTACCTCTCCATGTACTATTATCCAAGGAGTATGCTACTGAGCGGAGAAAATTGATCAATCCTGATGTGGCATCAATGGAATTAAGACCTGGAAATGCGTCGGCTTTTAAACCTCCGATAAAACCAAAAGACAAAGACGTATATACTGGAGATACAACTCATTTAGATGTAATCGACCAGTGGGGAAACATGATGGCTGCCACACCCAGTGGAGGATGGTTTGCCAGTTCTCCAGTAATCAAAGGTTTAGGCTTTCCATTGTGCACAAGGATGCAGATATTTCACCTTGATCCTGAACATGCAAATTCACTCATACCAGGGAAGCGTCCACGGACTACTCTTTCTCCAACACTTGTGGTGAAGGACAATAAGCCCTTCATGGTCTTCGGAACCCCTGGAGGTGACCAGCAGGATCAATGGACTTTACAGTTCTTTTTAAACTATGTAGTTTTTAACATGAATATGCAGGCTGCTGTAGATGCCCCAACATTCCATTCGACCCATTTCCCCAGTTCATTCTATCCTCACGGAGCTCAACCCGGAGGTGTTGTTATTGAAAGTCGCATTGAAGAATCAGTAATCGAAGAACTGAAAGCAAGAGGACATAAAATTACTGTTACCGGCCCATGGGCAAATGGGCGTGTGTTAGGAATAAGCATTAATCCCCGCTCTGGAATTATTTCAGCAGTAGCCTCACCCCGCATGGAAACTGGTTATGCCATAGGCTGGTAAAGATAAATTAAGGCCAGTATGATATATATCATACTGGCCTTAAATCTTATTTAACACAAAACTTCCTTACTACTGTCCTCTATATTTGTCTGTTCTTCAACTATACAGATGCCTTGCTCAGGTCTTTCTTTATCTTCTTTTTCAAGGCTGCCTGAGCAGCAGCAAGACGCGCAATTGGTATCCTGTAAGGTGAACAGCTAACATAAGTAAGGCCCACTTTATGACAGAATTCCACTGATTTGGGATCAACCTGTTCTCCACAGATACCCATTTTTAAATCCTTTTTGACTTTACGACTCTTTGTAATTGCCATTCTCATCAGTTCACCAACACCCTTTTGATCCAGGGTGATAAATGGATCCTCTTCAAATATCCCTTTCTCAATATAATAGGGTAAAAACTTACCAGCATCATCTCGTGAAAGTCCATACACTGTCTGCGTAAGGTCATTAGTACCAAAGGAGAAGAAATCAGCCTCTGTTGCCATTTCATCAGCAAGTAATGCTGCCCTGGCAACCTCGATCATGGTACCCACAGAATATGGTACCTTCACCTTGTATTTCTTAATAATCTCCTCTGCAATCTTCACGGTCATTTCTCTCATTACCCTCAGTTCTTTTACATCTACAGTAAGAGGGATCATTATCTCAGGAATAACTTTCACTCTTTTCTTTGAAACTTCACAGGCTGCCTCCATTATTGCACGAACCTGCATCTCATATATTTCAGGATATGTTATAGCAAGCCTGCAGCCCCTGTGTCCGAGCATGGGATTGAACTCCATAAGTGCCCTGGTTCTTGTTTTCAACTTATCAAAACTGATCCCCATATCTTTAGACAGGACCTTAAGGTCCTCATCTGTCTTGGGAAGGAACTCATGCAATGGAGGGTCCAACAACCTTATGGTGACAGGGAGTCCTTTCATCTCAACAAAGATCTTTTTAAAGTCCTCCTTCTGCATGGGCAGTATTTTGTCAAGTGCCTTTTTCCTGTCCTCCTGGGTATCTGCAAGAATCATCTCTCGAACTGCATTTATCCTGTCCTCCTGGAAAAACATATGCTCTGTTCTTACCAGTCCTATCCCCTCAGCACCAAACTCTCTTGAACGTCTGGCATCCTCAGGAGTATCTGCATTTGCCCTGACACCTATCTCTCTGAATTCATCAGCCCATTTCATTATTGTTTGAAACTCTTTAGTTAACTCTGGCTCTATAAGGGGTACCTTGCCAATTATTACTTCACCAGTGGTACCGTTGATAGTAATGTAATCACCTTCTTTAAGAATCCTTCCATTTACTTCCAGTGTCTTTTTTTCTTCGTCTATGTTTAAGGCATTACAACCAGCAACACAGCACTTACCCATTCCTCTTGCCACAACAGCAGCATGAGATGTCATGCCACCCCTTGAGGTCAAGATTCCCTCTGCAGCATGCATGCCACCTATGTCTTCTGGTGATGTCTCGGGCCTGACCAGTATTACTTTTTCTCCTCTGGATGCCCATTCCTCTGCATCATCTGCAGAAAACACGATCTTTCCAACCGCAGCACCTGGAGATGCGGGTAAACCTTTGGCTATTACTTCAACAGAAACCTTTGGGTCAATGGTGGGGTGGAGCAACTGGTCTAATTGATCAGGATCTATTCTCATTACTGCAGTTTTCTTATCAATAAGCTTCTCTCGAACCATATCAATTGCAATCTTCAGGGCAGCAGAAGCGGTTCTCTTTCCAACCCTTGTCTGAAGCATGTAGAGCTTGCCTTCCTGAATCGTAAACTCAATATCCAGCATATCCTTGTAGTGTTTCTCCAATTTCTTGGTAATTTTTAATAATTCATTATAAACCTTGGGCATTTTCTTCTTGAGTTCGTTTATGTGCAAGGGAGTCCTGATTCCTGCTACTACATCTTCACCCTGTGCATTAATAAGACATTCAGCAAAGAACTTCTTCTTCCCAGTGGATGGGTCTCTCGTAAATCCTACCCCTGTGCCTGAATTATCTCCCATGTTTCCAAAAACCATAGCCTGTACATTACAGGCTGTTCCAAGGTCATCTGGAATATCATTCAATTTTCTATATTTAACCGCTCTTTCTCCAAACCATGAACCGAATACTGCCATTATAGCCAGTTTTAGCTGCTCCAGGGGATCTTCGGGAAAGTCTGTTCCTGTATGCTCACGATATAACTTTTTGAATTCATTTACAAGTTCTTTGAGATCTTCAGTGGTTAGTTCTGTGTCAAGCTGAACACCCTTTTCTTTTTTCATTTTCTCCAGGGCATTATCAAAGACTTTCTTATCAATACCCATGACGATGCTTCCAAACATTGCAATAAACCTTCTATAGGAATCATAGGCAAACCTTTCATTATTCGTTTTCTTAATAAGCGCCTTCATTGTAGTATCATTCAGACCGAGGTTAAGTACTGTATCCATCATTCCTGGCATAGAGAATTTAGCACCCGAACGCACTGACACAAGTAGAGGATTCTTGGGATCCCCAAATTTCATTCCCATAGCCTTTTCAACCTTCTTTAGATTTTTCAGTACCTGATCCCACATCCCTGGTGGAAACTTCTTTTTATTCTTGAAAAATTCATTACACGCCTCTGTTGTAATTGTAAAACCTGCAGGTACAGGAATCTTTAAGTTTGTCATCTCCGCCAGACCTGCACCTTTGCCACCCAACAGGTCTTTCATTTTACCGTTACCTTCTGCCTTCCCATTCCCAAAAAAATATACATACTTTTTGCTTCTTTTAGGCATATAAAAACCTCCTCATTATATTGTAATGGTATATGTAGTATATATCATGTGTTTTGTTTATAGCTATGGTTTTATCCAGAAAATAGTTCAGTTTATAATTTTAGCATAATCGATAGATATTAGTTATTAAAAATTTTTAATTATTTAATAACTAATCCTGATACCATATCACCCACTTCAGTGGTCGTGTATCCCATCCTGCCCGCAGCAAGGCTCTTCAGATGTTTCCCTGTAACCTCCATCACGGATTTCTCAATAGTTTGTCCTGCCTCTTCCTCTCCAA
>JAADHP010000155.1 GCA_013151785.1 Nitrospirota bacterium
GCTACCGGCTCATAACCGGTTGGTCCCAGGTTCGAGTCCTGGTGGGCCCACCAATTGTTCATTCTACATAGAGAGGAAAGATGAAAGAAGATTTAGAGCACCTTATACGATTGCAGCAAATAGACACGCAGATAATAACCAAAAAGACAGAAATAGAAAGAATTCCTGATGAAATCATAAAATTCACTTCACCTTTAAAGGCCGCAGAAAAGGAACTTCAAGCCCAGAAGGCACGCTATGAATCATCTGAAAAAAAACGACGCAACAAGGAACTGGAACTTTCAGAGATATCCGACAAGATCGAGAAGCTCAAGGCACGCACATCTGATATAAAAACAAACAAAGAATACCAGGCCCATTTGAAAGAGATTGAAAAGAAAGAAAAAGAAAAATACCTGATAGAGGATGACATCCTCTTTCTCATGGAAGAAACTGAAGAGGCGCTCCAGAGAGTAAAAGAGGCAGAAAAAAAAGTGGAGGAGGAAAAGAAAAGATTAAAAGAGATCGAAGAGGAACTCAAGAAAAAACAGCAACAAATAGAGAAAGAACTGGATGAATTAAAGGCCCAACGTTCTGAAATTACAAAAAAAATCAACAAAGAGCTTTATGACCAGTACATGATGCTTTTGGAAAAAAATAACGGTCTTGCTATCGCCGAAGCAAAAGATGAGGTGTGTCTTGGTTGTTATATGAGCATTCCACCTCAATTGTATGTTGAGATAAAGACAGAGGACAAGATCTTTACATGCCCTCAATGTGGCAGGTTCCTCTACAGGTCGCAATAGATGAAAAGGGCTGTAATCTACACTGATGGTGCCTCCAGTGGGAACCCCGGACCTGCCGGCATCGGAGCTGTTATCCAGATAAACGGACATAAGACCACCATCTCAGAGTATATTGGAAAAACAACAAACAATGTTGCTGAGTACACGGCACTGATAAAGGCGCTCCAATATACCCGACAGAAAAAGATACGCTCTGTAGAAGTCTTTACTGATTCAGAACTTCTCGTAAAGCAGATCCACGGAATATACAGGGTAAGAAATGAAGGACTTATTCCTCTGTATAACAAAGTGATCTCCCTGTTGAGATCTTTTGATTCCTACAGCATAATCCATGTACCCAGAGAGAAGAATAAGGAGGCTGACAGCCTTTCAAAGGAGGCCATTAAAAGGGCCCGCAAAAAAACATAGACACTTTCCGGTCTCTTTGAAATATTGACACAAGCCCCTTTCCTCTTTTAATCTTAAGATATAAATGTTCTTTCTTTAATGGGCAGGTAGATGGTCGCTCCTTTAACCACTGTGGTTAGGGGAGAGGAAAGTCCGGGCTCCGTAGGGCAGGACAGTGGCTAACAGCCACCGCCGAGCACTCAATAAGTCGAGTGCACGGTAGGGAAAGTGCCACAGAAAAGATACCGCCGAGCCCCCAACGCATTGGGTGCTCGGTAAGGGTGAAAAGGTGGGGTAAGAGCCCACCGCTGTGGAGGTGACTTCACAGGCATGGCAAACCCTGTCCGGAGCAAGGCCAAGTAGGTTCCGCCCCGAGGGTGGCCCGCCCGAATGTGCGGAACGGGTAGGCCGCATGAGTCAGGGAGCAATCCCTGACCTTAGATAAATGACCATCCTCGACAGAACCCGGCTTATTCCTGCCCATTAAAGAAACTCACCTATCCGCCTCTGAAACAGCGAGTGACTTTTCAGTGTTTTCATCCGGGGAAGCTGTGGTTTTACATCAAGACAGGCCTGAATTTTCAAAAATAAAATATGAAAAGAACTTTTACCCGGCTTAATGATAAAATATACTCATGATAAAGAGGGCATGCTTGATAATTATTATTTTGCTTCTTTATAGCACAACAATACAGGCCTATGTCAGCAAAAGACATAAATTGCCAGATATAGCCCGGACTGACAGAGCACTTTTCATTATAGGCAGCTCAGACAGGCTGGCGGATATTCTGAGGGATTATCGTGAATATCTGATAGCAGTCAGGCTCTATCATGTAAAAGAAAACAGAAACAGTATCCGTTTGATAGATTCTTTCCTCAGGGAGTTTCCTCATTCTTATCTTTCAAGGGATGCCCAATGGTTGAAGATACTTAATTATCTTGACCTTGCTGAAAGGGGTGAGCTTGGGAAGAGGGATTCCCTTCAGTTCAGAAATCTGCTTGAAACGTATACTGCCAGATACTCTGACGATGAGGATGTGCTTTTTATCAAAAGTCTCTATACTGACAGGTCAGCAAGGGAGTATCAGGATACAATCAAGAGACTTTATCTGATGGGGGGAGAGTATTTCGATTATCTTGATGGCATGTCTTTAATGAATATGCTTTCATCTGATGAGGCTGTAGCTTTAGCACGTACCCTGATAAAAAAGATAAGGTACAATGAGGCCCTCAGCTTTATCCAGAGGGCTTTGAAGAGATGGGATACAAGGGAGTTACGGTTGTTACTGGCCGAGACATATTTCAGAATGAAGGACTATGAGGCCTCTGCTGAAGAATACAAAAAGGCAGGAGACCTATACAGGGCAGCCATTTCATATAAGAGGGCTGATTTGATGGACAAATTCGAAAAACTCTACAGGGCTGTTACAAAAGAGAAAACCCCTGAGGCATGTAATCTTATCTTAACAAAATCAGATGAATTAAGACGGCAGGGACGGCCTGAGGAGACACTGAAGCTACTAAGACAGGCCTACAGAAGTGGATATCCCTGCAAAGAGGACCTCCTGTGGATGATTTCATGGACAGAATACCGTATGGGAAACTTTTTAAGTGCTTCCTATAATCTGAGGAATCTCTACAGGAAATACGGGAAGGATAAATATCTGTACTGGCTTATCCGTTCCATGGAAGAGATGGGTAGGCCTTCCCGTGGACTTTATGATAAACTAAATGGCAATTCCTTTTATGCACTGTTACTTGATAAAAAGAACACCTTTGCGAAAGTGTCATATACTCATAAGACCCATGATGTTTCAATTGATGATATGGGTAGTTTAAACAATGAAGAAATTGAATATTCTATCAAAAGAGCAAAACTGCTAAGTAAACTTGGACTTAACAGCTTTGCAGTGGAGGAATTAAGGGCAGCCTATGTGAGGTTACGTGAGAAAAGGCTGCCTCTCTGCAGAGAATTCCTTGACTTGAAGCAATACTATGAAGCTATGAAATGCGTGGTTGGTCTTGATTCAGAAGCTTCCATGTACATTAAATATCCAGTGGCATACTGGGATGAGGTGGTAAGAGTTTCTGAAGAAAAAGGGATAGATCCTTTATTGTTGTTGTCAATAATGAGAGAAGAAAGTCGATTTAATGAACAGGCCCTTTCTGTATCAGGGGCACTCGGCCTTATGCAACTCATGCCCTTTACCGCAAGGTGGATTGCAGATATTACAGGATTTGAAGGTGAACTGACAACGGAGAAGATATTAAAGCCAGAGGTCAATATTACTCTGTCGGCAAATTATCTCAAGAGACTGCTTGATGAGTTCAACTCTGTTGCCCTTGCTGTGGCTGCCTACAATGCGGGTGAGGGTTCTGTTCGAAGATGGTTGAGTGAGCAGAGCTATGAGGGGCTGGATGAGTTCATTGAGGATATCCCTTATAACCAGACCTATCATTACGTTAAAAAGGTTCTTAGCTCCTATGCAAACTATGTTAGAATTTATAGAGGAGAGTAGTAATATCATGCTTCTCTGTATGGTAGTAATATTCAAAAAGGAGGGAGCCTGTGAAGAGGCTTTTCGCAGGAAGTGTTTTTCTGACCATTGTGTTAATTCTGCTTAATAGTATAGTTTTCGGGCAGCAGAGCAGTTGTAAGGATTGTCATGAAAGGGTATTTCAAATCTTCCAGAGTCGATCTTTTATACATCCAGTAGTGAAGGATTGCAGGATATGTCATATAAAGAAGAACAGAAGTTCTGCAAGGACGGATTCTGTTGAATATCTTACCTCAACTTATGCAGATGAATTTATAGTTCATATACCAGATATAAAAAACCAGGATTGTAATATCAGTGTGGAGTTATATGATATAAACGAGAGAAGATCCGGTAAAAAAGAAGTTCCCCTGGCCTGCAATTCAGTTTCGGTCAGGGATGGTCTTTTTACAAAAATCAATAAAATCTATAATTTCAGAGTAGAGAATATCAGATTTGGACCACTTGTATCTGTTGTCTTTTCATGGGAGACTGATGCATACTCAACCACAGAGATATCTTACATTACAAAGAACAGTGGTGTGCTTCCCACACACCTTGGAGATGACAATGTTTATACAAAGAAACACAGGATCCTGATTACCGGACTTGGCCATAAAAAAACCTATCAATTCAAGGGTATCTCCAGGGATATATACGGAAATAAGATAGAAACTGAAGAGGTTATGATCTCTACAAATAAAAGAGAGCGGGTCTATAAATCATCAGGTCTCTATGGTATGAGAGAACCTATTCAGTATACCGTAGAGTCTTTCAGGGTATCTTTTAGAGAGGGTATATTTGTTTCTATTAAAACAAATATACCTTCAAGATGCAGACTGGTGATCACCAGTAAAGAGAGCATCCCTGTGGTAACAGGTAAACACGAAGCAGGTCTTACATCCCCAAGATTTGCATCCATAGTGGTCTGTAAAAGATGTCATCCTCAACATACATCACATCCGGTTGGAATAAGATCTGAGGGGGCCCATGTAAGGATGCCCGTTGATCTTCCCACCATTGAAGACGGTGTAATCAGTTGTACCACCTGCCATTATCCCCATGGTGGAGACAGGGAATTCTTTGCCAGAAGCCCTTTTGATGCAACCCTGTGCCTTAAGTGTCACGATGAGAGTCTGTATTAAAATAATCTCATAGAGTATTACAGTGTGTCCTGTCTGATTCTTAGTGTTACAAGCAGTGTTGTGCCGATAATAAACAGCATTCCTCCTACAAGTGCCCATACAGCGCCGGGATCACGACTTATCTGTAGTAAGACCCGCTTTGCTGACATGATATCCATATCCTTGAGATATATGCCGGTTCCCCTTATTATGGCTGGATTGTTGGGAGAGGATTTTAGTTTCATGGTGGCTCCTTCAGGAGTTATGTATTTCAGATCAACATCCATGTGGGTTATATATCCTTTCTGAAGGGAGTAGTTTATTCGTTCCAGATAAAGGGTATCGCCATTTCTGAATCTTATTCCCTGACCTTCCTGAAGTACAATGAATCCATGTGCTGCCATATAACTGCTCAGAAAATGGGCCAGCATTATAAAGGCGAATCCAAGATGAATCAATTGGGGTGAAATAACAAGTGGCCATCTTTTGGTCCTGTCTTTTTTTATTATCGACTCGATGCTGCAGACTATGGTGTTAATAATAAGCAGTCCAATAGTTAAGATGGCAAGATAGAGCCACCACGATTCTGAGAGCGGAACCTCTGAAAGCCAGTTGAACAGGTTCGTGTTGTTGATCTCCCTGTAGGATGGGAAAAGAGGCATTACCAGGGCTCCGGCAAATAAAATTCCCATAAGAATGAATATCAGAATATTTGTTGTCCTCACAGACCTGAAGATGTTAAGTATCGGTTTCATAAATACTCCCGCTCAATACTGTCTTATAAATAGTGTAAGTCCTTATAGGACAGGGGATATTAATTTTTTCGTCTCAACTGACACCCCATAAAGTCTTCCGACTTTATGGGGACCCCGTTTCTCACAGGCCATCCATGGCCTGTTCCGAGGAAATTTTGCATGCTTGCCATCACGGCAAGCACTACTGCAAAATTAAAATCCGCTCAAAATTAATATCCCCTATCCTTATTGATAGTTTCTGAGTTTTTACAGACACTATGATTCCAGCTTATCTCACATCTATCCAACATAAAATAATAACAAGGCAGGGCACCTCATAAAAATAATGCAATCCACAGGATTACTCCCTGCCTGAACCTGTATTCAATGGCAGAACGAAACCATACAGAGATTCCATTGCACAGCGGCAGAGGTGGTGAAGAATACCCATGTAGCAATACCGACAGTAACATACACCAGCA
>JAADHP010000200.1 GCA_013151785.1 Nitrospirota bacterium
CTCACTCCTTACTGTTTACTGTAAACACTGACGCAGGCCCTGTTTTTCTTCAACACCCCGCCTCATCCAGGTCTTATCAACTTATTTTGCACATCAATGATCAATGAAGCTGTTTTATTTATCAGTAGTTATCAGTTACAATAGGACTTATGGTAATAAGACTGACAAAAAGCTCTCCTCTTGAGGTGGAAACTCAGGGTCTGGTAATTCCTGTATTTGAGGATAAAACACCTGTTGTGGAGCTTGACGGGGCTCTGCAGAAAGAGTTAAGAGATCTAAAAAAGAAGGGTATCTTCAAAGGAGAGTTTTTAGAGGAATATCTCTTTCATTTCAAAACAAGGAATATTTCAAAAAGAATACTCATATGCGGACTGGGCAAAAGCAAAGAAATTACGTCTGAAAAACTCAGACAATGTGGTGGGGCCATCTCAAAGGCTGCCAAAAAAACAAGATTAAAAGACATCTATGTAGATACCTCTCAGATAAAAAACCTTAAACCGTCAGCTCTTTTAGAGGGTATCCTGCTTGGTTCATACAGGTTCATAAGGTACAAGAAAGAAAAAGATACGGCTGCTTTGAAAACCTTACTGTTTCCAGATAATGGCAGGATTACGCAAAAGGATATAGAAGAGACAAAATCCGTTGCCGAGGCTGTTTGCTTTGCAAGAGACCTTGTAAATATCCCTTCCAATGAATTAACCCCCACTGATATCCTTAAAACAGCAAGATCTTTAAAAAGCAAGAGGCTTTCCATAAAGGCATTGAACCGAAAGGAGGCAAAGAAGGCAGGCCTTAATGCCTTTGTAGCTGTAAGCAATGGCTCTCATCAAGAACCATGGTTCATAATAATGAACTACAGAGGTGGGGGCAGAAAGACTGTTGTGCTGATAGGAAAATCCATCACCTTTGACAGTGGCGGATTGTCCCTTAAGCCTTCCGAGGGAATGGAAAAGATGAAATATGATATGGCAGGAGGAGCAGCTGTTCTGTCAGTAATGAGATATATAGAGAAAAAAGAGCTTCCCTGTAATGTTATCGGTATATTACCTGCAACAGAGAATCTCCCGGGAGGCTCTGCAACAAAACCAGGAGATATCGTAAAGGCCTTTAATGGCAAGACCATTGAGATAGTTAACACCGATGCCGAGGGCAGACTTACCCTGTCAGATGCCATTGCCTATGCAAAGAAGTACCGTCCTGATGTTATAATAGATATAGCGACCTTAACCGGGGCATGTTCAATTGCTCTGGGCAATGAGGCAATGGCTTTGATGGGCAACAACGAGAGAATTATTGAACTATTGAAAACCTCTGCTGAGAAAACAGGGGAACGGCTCTGGCATATGCCCCTCTACGAGGATTATAAAGAATACATCAAAAGTGATGTGGCTGATCTGAAAAACACAGGAGGCAGAACAGGTTCACTGGTAACTGCAGGGTATTTTCTCAAGGAATTTGCCGAAGATACCCCCTGGGGACATATTGATATTGCTTCAACAGCCTGGACTGACAGGGACAGACACTACTGTCCCAAAGGTGCAACAGGCGTGGGTGTCAGACTAATTATTCAATTTCTAAAGGAGTACGGATTATGAAAAAAGGCTGGAAACTACTGTTGGTACTATCAATTATATTTATCCCCAGTATTGCCTATGCATGGGGACCTCTTACCCATGTCTATCTTGGTAATGAGATCCTTTCTCTTGTATCACTTCTGCCAGCTGGTATTTACAAGCTCTTGAAAAAATACAGGGATGATTTTCTGTATGGTAATCTCATGGCTGATATTATATTAGGAAAAAAATTCCTGCCTGACAGCAAAAACCCCCATACCTGGGATGTGGCCTTTGAACTGTTTGACAGTGCAGAAAAACCCGAACAACAGGCCTTTGTTTATGGATATATGAGTCATCTTGCTGCAGATACTGTAGCACATGAAATGTATTATAAGACAGAACTGAAGGGCCATGCAGTGTTTGAATTCAAATCAGACAGCGTGGTGGGGCGAAAATACTGGCTTATGGCTATGTCAATTGATAGAGGGGTAAAAAGAAGAAACGATATCTTTCTTGAATCAACCCTTGAAAGCCCTTTCTTTTCTGTAAAGACCAACAAGAGATTGTTCAAAGGAATGGTCTTTTTTTCTGTTTTTACACCCAAAAGGATGAGTACCTTCATGGATAGAAGACTTCCAAATCTTGATATCCCTGATACAGCCACAATCAAGGCACTTCATGCCACCTCGCTGGAGAGGATGTTTGACATACTTTCAAAGGGTGAGTGTTCTACTATAATAGGCAAGAATCCGATATATCTGAAATGAGCCAGGAGACAGTAAAAGACAGAGCTGTTACTGTGGAGGAGGCACGAAAGATTATACTGGATCTTCCATTGAAAACACTGCAGAGCGAAAGAATACCCATAGAAGAGGCATACCACAGGATACTCTCTGAGGATATATATTCGCAGGAAAACCTTCCTGGTTTTAAACGCTCTACCATG
Source organism: Nitrospirota bacterium (assembly GCA_013151785.1). Lineage (GTDB taxonomy): Bacteria > Nitrospirota > Thermodesulfovibrionia > Thermodesulfovibrionales > JdFR-85 > JAADHP01. The sequence goes on from JAADHP010000200.1 coordinate 2,503, forward strand.
GACGGCTATGCTGTCTGCTCTGCCGATACATTTGGGGCATCAGAAAGCCTGCCCGTGTATCTGAATATAAAAGGCACCATCAAAATGGGTATGCCTGCAGAGATAAAAATAAACAGAGGTGAGGCTGCAGAGATACCTACAGGTGGCATGTTACCCGAGGGAACCGATGCAGTGGTTATGTACGAACACACGACCAGAATAAGTGATGCACTTGTGGAGATACTTAAACCTGTTGCTCCTGGTGAAAATATTGTAATGGAAGACGAGGATGTCAGGGCAGGTCAGGTGGTGCTAAGAAAAGGACATCGTCTCAGAGCCCATGATATAGGTGCCCTCGCAGGTATAGGAATTACAGAGGTTAATGTTTATAAAAAACCTGTTGTTTCAATTATTTCAACAGGTGACGAGATTGTACCTCCTGCAGAGCCCTTATCTCCAGGGCAGGTGAGAGACATAAACTCATATAATCTTTATGGTCTGATAAATCAACATGGTGGAGTGGCTGTAAAAAAGGGTATCATCAGGGATGAATATTCAATCCTGAGAAGGGTAGTTGAAGAGGCTTTAAATGATAGCAACATGGTTCTTATCACAGGTGGCAGCTCTGTGGGTACAAGGGACTATGTAAGCAGAATTATTGACGAACTGGGAGCACCTGGTGTATTGTTTCACCGTGTGACAATAAAGCCAGGCAAACCCCTTATTGGTGGTAGGATTAACAATACCCCTGTTTTTGGCCTACCAGGCCATCCTGTGGCTGTCACTGTCTGCTTTGATAACTTTGTACTTCCCCTTCTCAGAAGGTTAACAGGTGAGAACACCAGAGCCTACCTCCCTGATAGCAGGACTGTTAAGGCACGGGTCACTCATAATCTGTCATCTCCCATTGGTCGTGAAGACCATGTGAGAGTCAAGATAGAACAACGCAATGGTTCTTTATGGGCTATACCCATTCTTGGTAAATCTGGCCTCATTACCACGCTTGTTGAGGCAGATGGAATAATTGTTATTCCACAGCACAGCTCAGGAATATACGAGGGTGACGAGGTAGATGTAAGGCTGTTTTAATAACTCAAATCCAGCGATAAAGTTATAGCAGTGGTATGGTAGAGTCTTACACATCATTCTCAGCGGACATCCATGTCCGCTTCCGAGGGAATTTTGCGATTCACCCTCCTGGTGAATCTTATGCAAAATTCAAAACCGTTCAGACTCTCCCATACCACTACTTTCAGCTATTCTTTCTTATTCTTACAGCTGGATTTGGGTTAATAATTAGTGTTGAGTCTTCAATTCTATTTAGTTTTGATACCATAAATGACAATTATGGACAAGAACGAGAATAAGGAAAAACAGCCCCTGGAGGAGTGCCCTTGGTGTGATACCACAGGAGATGTGGAAAAGAACAGGGGTATCTACTGGACAGTGGTTTTTGTAATCGTTACAGTAATTACCCTGCTCTACATCCTTACAAAATTCATATAGCAGCTATAGCTCCTTCCAGGGCAGGTGACTCAGGACAGGTGACTTTATGGCACCAGTCCCTCAGACTTTTACAAATCGGAACATTCCCATTTTTTAATGAAACTCCCTGCGGTAAAGCCACAGGGCATCAAAAAAACTAAAATAAGGAATTATATTATTACCATACTAACTCTTCATCCCCGTGGCAAGACCACGGGGAATTCCGAGTTAAAGGGATGAGCTAAAATGATCGATTGTCGGAGTAGTCCCTTTAATGGCCTTCAAACCCATAATTTGTCCATTAGATTTAAAATTTTTTATAATACAAACAAAAAGAAACAGGAGAAAAGACAATGATAATAATACCAGCAATTGATCTGAAGGATGGTGAATGTGTAAGGTTACTTCAGGGACGGAAGGATGAAGTAACATCCTACTCAAAGAACCCTGCAGAGATGGCAAAGAGATGGGCAGACGAGGGTGCCACCCTCTTGCATGTGGTTGACCTTGATGGCGCCTTCTCAGGAAACCAGAAAAATCTGAAAAGGATAGAGGAAATAAGAAAGGCTGTCAGTATAGAGATAGAGGTTGGGGGCGGTATCAGAGATATGGACAGCATAGACAGGCTTATTCAACTGGGTATCAACAGGGTCATACTGGGCACTTCTGCTGTAAAAAATCCAGAGCTTGTCAAAGAGGCATCCCACAGATACCCCGGAAGGATACTTGTTGGTATTGATGCCCGTAATGGCAAAGTGGCAATCAAAGGATGGGTGGAAACCACCGAGATAGACGCCATGGAGTTTGCAAAAAAGATGGAAGCCCTTGGTGCAGCAGGCATTATTTATACTGACATAGTAAGGGATGGCATGCTCTCTGGTCCTAACATAGAAACCACTGCAAGGATGGTTGACTCTCTGTCCATCCCTGTAATTGCCTCTGGTGGTATCTCCTCTCTGAATGATATCAAAAGGCTCGCTGCCATTGAGGGCCTCTGGGGTGCCATAACAGGCAAGGCCCTTTACACAGGCAGTTTAGACCTCAAAGAGGCTATACAATTCTGTGCATCCTTTCAACCTAAATCCTCTTCCTGATAAAAGCAGGTAGATCATAGGGCTCGTCATAAGACATCAGGTCTGTGGGGAGCTTACCCTCCTCCTTGCTATTCAGGCATTTTGCAAGTATCTTCTCTGTTGGTCTGTACTCCTCTTTCTTCGCTGCTCTCCTGGCGCTACTATGTGATGTGGCGTATGATGGTCTCCATTTTTTTACATCCTCAAGTTTCACCTTCTCCTTTCTTGGTTCAAAGGAGGTTGCAATCACCGTGATCTTTATCTCATCAGTGAGATCAGGGTCAATCACTGCACCAAAGATTATATTGGCATCTTCATGAGCTGAATCATAAATAAGGGCAGTAGCCTCCTGTACAGCACCAAGAGACATCTCTATACCACCTGTGATATTAATCAGTATTCCCTTTGCACCATCAATGTTGGAGTCCTCAAGCAGAGGATTGGATATTGCCTTTTTTGCTGCTGTAATGGCTCCTTCGTCGCCACGGCCAGTACCAATGCCCATTACAGCCCTGCCAGAGTTTTCCATTATGGTTCTCACATCGGCAAAATCAAGGTTTATCAGGCCAGGTATAAGGATCAGATCTGATATGCCCTGTACAGCCTGTTTCAGGACATCATTTGCAATGGAGAAGGATTTCATCAGTGGCGTACCCTTCTCGACAACAAGGGTAATCCTGTCATTGGGAATGACTATCAGGGTATCCACATATTCCTTCAACTCCTTGATCCCTTCCTCAGCATTCCTGAGCCTCTGCTTTCCTTCATAGAAAAAGGGCTTTGTTACAACTGCCACAGTCAAGGCACCCTGTTCTCTTGCTATGGATGCAACCACAGGAGCTGCTCCTGTACCTGTGCCTCCACCCATCCCTGCGGTGATAAACACCATATCAGAACCTGTGATCGCCTCTGCAATGGTATCCCTGTCATGAAGTGCAGCCTCCCGGCCGATCTCTGGATTCGAACCAGCACCAAGCCCTTTTGTAAGCTCTGCACCAATCTGCTTGGTGCAAGTCCATTCTCAAGCACCTGAAGATCTGTGTTAATCGCAATAAAGTCGATCCCCTTCAGGTTTGAACTTATCATATTATTAATTGCATTACCACCTGCGCCCCCTACACCTATAACCCTGATTTTTGCTGAATGATTCCTTACCTCTTCAATCTCAAACATAAAAAACCCCCTTTCTCTAAGATTGTTTTATTGTTTTCCAAGAAAACCTTTAACCCAGTTTTTCATCCTGGTAAGAATGCCTCCGAACATATCGCCAGTTATCACGGGCTGTGTTTCATTCTGTGCACCATACATCAAAAGACCAACACCAGTGGAGTATTTCGGATCTGACACAGAATCACCAAGGCCTGAAAGATTCTCGGGAAACCCGATCCTCACAGGTAGTCCCAGCACTGCCTCGGCCATCCTGTCAAGCCCCTTTAACTGGGATGCACCGCCTGTAAGTACAACACCATAAATGGCCTCTTCATAGGCCCCACACTTCTCTAATTCTCCCTTTACTATCTCCAGTAGTTCCTCGCATCTTGGGTTTATGATCTCATAGAGATAACTTCGTGGAATGTTCTTTCTTTCCCTTCCTGCCACCATGATTCCTATCTCCTCATCCGTTCCATTGTCAGGGAGAACCGTTCCATAGGCCATCTTTACCCTTTCAGCCTCATCAACAGGCAGTCTCAAGCCTATGGCAATGTCATTTGTGATATGATTGCCACCTATGGCAACAACTGATGTATAGGCAAGACCATTGTTTTTATAAAAGGCTATATCTGTGGTACCACCACCTATATCAATCATCACGACACCCTGTTTCATCTCCTCTTCTTTGAGTGTTGCAAGAGAGGAGGCAAGAGGCTCAAGCACTATATCAATGACCTC
>JAADHP010000001.1 GCA_013151785.1 Nitrospirota bacterium
TCAAAATACTCCACCCATGAAGACCTTTTGATAGCAGAAAGACTCCTGGAGGAAGAATAGGATGCGGATTGGGCTTGGTTATGACTCGCACAGGCTTGTGAAGGATAGAAAACTCGTAATCGGTGGCATAGAGATTCCCTTCAGCAAGGGATTGAAGGGGCATTCTGACGGAGACGTGCTGGTACATGCTATTATTGATTCCATAATCGGTGCCCTTGGGGAGGGAGATATTGGAAGGCATTTCCCTGACAGTGATCCAGAATGGAAGGATGCCTCAAGCCTGAGGATGTTAAAAATTGTGCTGGATAAAGTACAGAAGATGGGCTTTATGATTTCCATGGTTGACTCCACGGTTATTACTGAAGAACCAAGGCTTGCACCCTATATCCCTGAGATGATAAAGAAACTACAGGACACTGGATTGCCAAGGGGAAGGGTGAATATCAAGGCAAAGACAAACGAATCAATGGGGTTTGTTGGAAGGGGGGAGGGGATAGTTGCAATGGCTGTCTGCCTTTTAACCGAGATATGCTGATGAACCACCTCTCTGCCCTGGTACAGTGACTGTTTACCGCTCACTGACTTGAACCCATTCACCCATAAACTCATCCACCCATTCATCCACTCATATACTCATCCACTGCTTACTGCTGACTCATCAGACCTGGTTATAGTGACTCACCCTTTCCTTCATCCTCTTAAGTTCCTCCCTGTCGTAATTTGCATACAGAATAGAAAAAACAGTATTGTTGGTTAACAGGAGGTCTATATCATCATGGATAATGCCTTTCTCTATCAATAATTCCCAGTCCCTGGTGCCAGGAATGGGAGAATACTCTGCAAGATGTATCCTTACATTCCTTGACATGAGATATTCAATCCCCTTTATTACCTCTTCAAGGGTCTGGCCAGGCAGCCCGTACATGAGATACACACCAATCTGTTTCTTTGTAAAGCCTGCCTCTTTAAGGTTGTGGATGGCAAAATCCAGCTCCTCATTTTTTACCTTGCCGCCTGTCAGTGATTGCCTCTCTGTGTCCACTGTTTCAAGACTTAATCTTATAGTCTTGAACCCTGATCGATACATTAATTGAGCCACCTCTTGATCAAGGTATCTTGCATGAAGCCCATTTGGGGTATGGAATCGTACGTCCATTCCTTCCTTTAATATTGAATAAAGAAGTGGTTTTATGTGTTCCTCAGGTCTGTAGAGAAGGGCATCATCGTAAAAGGCAAAATCTTTTACACCAAGGGAGTAAAGCTCCCTTATCTCTTTCAGGATACTTTCTACAGGTCTTCTTCTATAATGGGTGTATAGAATGCCTGATGCACAATAACTACACCTGTAGGGACAACCCTCAGATGTAAGAAGAGGGGCATAGGGAGAATCTTTGTAGAAATTCATTTTATAGTAAGGGGTTGTAGGGTTCAGTTTCTCAATTCCAATCCCCATTTGTTCAAGGATTTCAACAAATTCATCTCCAATCCGTCCCTGATAAACAAAATCTGCGCCAGACAGTGTTACAGCATGTTCTGTACATAATGATGCATATATTCCACCCAGGATAATCGGTGTCTCGGGCAGGTATTTTTTACATAACCTGATTACCTCAAAGACGCCTGGATACCAGTATGTCATCAATGAGGTTACAAGTATCAAATCAACAGGGGAAGATGTCTTCAGTCTGTCAAGGAATTCATGCAGGCTAATGCCATATCTGCCATAGTATCGTTTGATATTGAGTAACGGCTCAGGGGTGGGTAAAATCAGTTTAGGGTACTTCCCCATGTTGTAACCCTTTAATCTGAATCTATCCAGGCAGTCGATAAGCTGGAGTTCCACATCAAATTGGGATAAAAACTCTGCCACCTTCAGCAGGCCAAGGGGCCTAGCCCACATGTTTACTGCAGCAAAATCATATATCCAGGGGTTAATAAGAAGAATCCTTTTTCTTTCAGGCATATATCATCCAAATCCAGCTGTAAGAATAACAATGGATATCTGAAAGCAGTGGCATGGTAGAGTCTTACATCTCATTCTCGACGTGCATCCATGCACGTCTCCGAGGGAATTTTGCGATTCACCCTCCTGGTGAATCTTATGCAAAATTCAAATCCGTTCAGACTCTACCATACCACTGCTATGAACTTTATCGCTGGATTTGGGTATCATTTTACCTGCACAAGACCTTCACCTCAGCCCTTACAGTGACAGTACGTTCACCCTTTGTAGGTGCAGGTGCCTCAATAGACCGTTCTTTAAGCATTGTACGATACATTGGATAAACAGGGGTGGGGCGTGGCTGGAAGTTCACCTCACTTATAGTGCATGCCATCCTGAGTTGCTCTCCAACCTTTCTGGCAAATTCAATGGAACTGGCGATTACTTCGAATTTGAGTTCATCTTCAACCTTTTTGATTGTCTTCCCTGATACCTTCCAGGTTGTGTTAGAAATACTGATATCAATTTTCCCATGGGATTCCTCTTTATAATTAGACAGGAGTTCAAGAACCTCATTTTGTTTTGATGGGTCATCCACTTCAAATAAATAATATACATGGCCCTTGTAGCCATCGCATACCTGCCTGTTTTCACTCCACCAGCAGTTCTTATTGACAGAGTATTCTCCGCCCTTGTATCTAAGGCCGAGTTCACGGACCTTTTTATCCAGCTTTCCGAGAACATTGATGGCATTACTTTCGCTCTGGGATATGACACTTACAGATACTGAAAAGACATAAAGATCAGGTACGATGCTTCTGCTTGCCTCAATGGGACTGATTATTAGTAATTCATTTTCTTGCTCTACAGTATCATTAGCATAGACCATGGCAGCACCAGCAAGGAGAATAATTAACAGAATCACAGCCCATGACTTAATATTCATAATAATCCCCTTACTTGTTTATATTGGTCATTATCTACTTATAGTGATGTGTAAAATGCCAAAACCCCTCTCTGAAAATTGAATAATTTTAAAAACTGGTCGGGGCGACTGGATTTGAACCAGCGACCGCACGGTCCCGAACCGTGTGCGCTACCAGACTGCGCTACGCCCCGATAGAAAATACTAACTTAGATATGGAGGTGTAAGTCAAGGGTTATATAAAATTCAAAATTGCCAATTGACTTATCAGTCAGTTTTACGGACAGGTGGATATTGGCTTTACCGCTCCCATACACCCCAGAAAATCTTCCGATTTTCCGGGGACCCCGTTTCTCAGTAGCCATCCCTGGCTACTTCCGAGGGAATTTTGCGATTCCGGGGTCCCCAAAAATCCCTGATTTTTGGGGCTGTTACCCTCCAGGGCAAATCTTATGCAAAATTCAAAACCCTTCTCAGACTCCACCATGGCACTGCTCTTACTACAGTCCTTCACAGGTAGGCAGAGGTGGTGAAGAAGACCATGTAGCAATACCTACTGTAACTTACACCAGGATACTTATCCATCACCTGAAGGCTGAAAAAACTGTGTTTTTTATAATTAAAATTTTCATTGCATTAATGGGATGATGAACCACCTCTCTGCCATGAAAAATCTGCGATTTTCCATGGAGCCCTCTGTCTGCCTCAAAAAGCCTATGACTTTTCGGGGAGCCCCTTGTTTTAAAAACTGCAAGAAGATTCTATGAGAAACTATGAAAGGCAGGGTGCCGAAGAAAAATAATGCCCACACCTTTGAAAAAAATGGGCATTCTATATTGATTATGAACAATGTTTTTTTCATAAAAAACAATCAGCACAAAAATCGGGTTGTAATCTGATTTGATTCTGTGGATTGCATTATTTTTATGAGGTGCCCTGCCTTGATAGTGTTTTATTTAGACAGATGTGGCAAAAGTTCTGTTGGGGTGCCTATCTTTTTTCTTTGTTTTCAACAGCTTATTTATGATACATTTGGGGATCCTGCTTTCTATATATAAGGACTCATCAGGAAAGGGTTATCAGTGCCATTGGGCACCGGGATAAGACCAGTCAAATCTGTCACATGAACCAACACGATGTTTTCGCATCTCTTCATAGGCCAGCCATTCCTCGTCATAACCAATACCCTTAAGCTCTCCCACTGCATAATAGGTCTGGGTTTCCTGGGGATTGAATCCCAGCTCTGGTTCCACTCTGTCCGGGATTCCATCACCATCATGGTCTTCACTTGCAAGTTGTGAATTGGTTTTACCACGCTTCCATGCATGATACATCTGCCAGTGCTTGAATTCATGTAGTACCACCACGGCAAAGGTATCTATATAATGTGTAATACGCCAGCCATCAAAGTCAGCACCTGTGCCATCCGCCTTATGTGAAAGCAGAGGGAACCTGTCAGTCATCTTAGGGCCTGTCTTTGTGAGGTCACAGACATGGATTGTTTTATAGGCGTAGCCTGGTGAAAATAGAGCAAGTACACTCTTTCTGTTACAGTAGCTGTATTGATTGCCACCATATTCAAGAATTGGATTCTGACCATAGGGATTTGCGCAGGGTGTCTGTTTCCAGTAGTAGAACCAGTTAGGATATTTGCCCTCGGGGTTGTTTCTTACATCACGGTGGTAAAAGACCTTAATCCTTGAGGTATCCTCTGCATGACAGTTCTCTATATCAAGGACAGCTTTTATCTTTTTCAAACCAAAGGCTGAATTACGTGATGGCAGGCCAGTATATGTTATTTTGATCTTCTTGCCCTTTTTATTTTCAGGTTCAACAGTTACCCTGGAATCACCTATTCTGGGTATCTGCCATACTACAGAATCAGCATATTTTGGTGGGTCTACCTTGGCCTCAAATCTCAGTTCAAGTTTTCCTGGTTTTTCTGTATTAAAAAGATCCCTGCCTGTCTTGTTCCATGGGACAATCTTTATTGAATATTTCAGCTTTTTCCCTTTACTGATTCTGCCCCTTAGTTCTGGAGTGTATGAGTTGCTGGGATCAAATCTGAATACCATCATGTTTCCTCTGATATGGCCTGTCCATTTTCCGCTTGCCCTGTGGCCTACCTTGTTGTTATATACATCAAGATATGCATTTTTACCTGTACAAACATTTGTCAGGATATTTGAACTTGCCGTGGCACGGCATTTGAGGGTACCAATTCCCTTTATAGGTACATCTTTTTCTACCGGAGGTGGTGCGGGTCGTAATGGCCAGGGATAGACTGTTTTCTGTACATATTTAACAATTGCCCATCTTCCGTTGTAGCCCCTGCCATAGGTGGCACGTTTCAGAGTAAGTTCTTCACTATAGGTAAAACTCATGCTTTGTATGGTATTTGTTTTACTTCCCTTTAAAACAACATTACCTTCAGAACACACAGACTGACCGGCCAAACTCTCACTATTTATAAGCAGAATTGGTAAGACCAGGAGAAGGGATGAGAGGAGAAGTCTTTTAATTGTGTTATCTAAGTTTATATGGTATCTCAGGCCACACTCTCCACTGGTTTTTTAACGCCCTTCAGTTCATCCATCAGTTCGCTGACGGTCATTATTCTGTCTACACGGTATGCATTGGATCCAACGGTGTAAAGAGGCTTTTCCTCGTCAGGATTGTAACCTGCAGAACTGAGAAGACCGTTACATATGCAGAAATGGCTTTCATTACTTTCCTTGGCAAGGCATCTGGTGAATCTTCCTTTGTCATCCCTGAAGAGTACATATCCTTTGTCACACCTTGGTGGACGGCCCTTCTCAAGGGCATCCCTGTACATGGGTGAGTGTTTTAGTACACGGAAGGGAAGTCCGCAGGGTGAGCCTGGTGTGCCTGCTATGATTATATCATCCTTTCTGGCCTTTACGACTGCCTCTTTGTACTCTCTTGTAGCAGAGCTTTCCTCTGTTACAAGGAACCTGGTGCCCATCTGTACTGCATCTGCCCCAAGGGATAGGAAATACTTTATATCCTCATGTGTATAGATTCCACCAGCCACTATAACAGGAAAGTCTCCGTACTTTCTGGCAACATCCTTTACAGGTGGAAGGAGTTTCTCAAGCCTGTATTCTTCACTTTCAATCTGTTCCAGCTGAAACCCAAGATGCCCTCCGGACCCTCAAGAACGGCTGCATCAGGGCGGTATTCCTGGCGTTCCCACTTGCGGCATATTATCTCAAGTGCCCTTGCGGATGATACTATCGGAATCAGGGCAGTATCTTTTGGCTTTGCAATTGAGGGAAGTGAAAGAGGTAGACCTGCGCCAGAAATGATCATATGTACTCCTGCATCAATGGCTCCCTTGACAGAAGGTTCGTAATCTTTCATGCCAGCAACCATGATATTTATGCCCACCACCCCACTGCTTTTAAGCGCAAGGGATACCTCTGCATAGGCTGCCTCATAGGTATTGAATTTCTTGTTGTATCTTTTTGAAAGGAGTCTGTCCAGTGCAGCACTTGAGATAACACCAACTCCACCCTCAGAGGCCACGGCACTGGCCAGAGGATAGAGCGACACTCCTACGCCCATTCCACCCTGTATTATGGGGGTCTTAATACTGATATCTTTAATTACAAGAGACGGCAGCAAATTACTCTTTCTGTTTATCTG
>JAADHP010000114.1 GCA_013151785.1 Nitrospirota bacterium
GAGAGGACGAAAATAATAAGAGAAAAGACGAATATAATACCAAGGTTCTTGAATTTTCTGCGCCAGAGCGAAGAAATAGCAAACTCGAGTATCTTGAGATGCTTTATAATCTCTGTTCCCTCTCCATCTGAGACAATACTGATGGATATAGTATCGAGCCTGCTGGAAAGTGCTCAATTGACGATGGATAATCCTGAAAGGGTGCAAACCAGTCAGCCTGTGAGGGATGCCTTGTGTAGCGTGCCTCTGTCCATATGGAAAGATCAGTGAGTCTGAGAATCCTGACTATCTTCTTCTTTGCCTCAATCTCTTTCTGACGCTTTTCAACCATCCCTGCACCCAAAATAAAGAGGACTGAGATCAGGATTATCTCAATCGTTATTATCGATATAAAAACCCTGTATTTCATAACCAGGTTATCCTATAATTACTCCAGAGTTTGCAATGGCTATCCCTGTCTTTATTTACCAATTTTAAAATAGTTCCAATGTGTCATTCTGACGAAGGTCAGCATTCTCATCTATATGCCAAAAACATACCGAGATGCTGAAATAAGTTCACCATGCCCCTAACGTCTGCAGAATCCATAGTGTTTCAGGGGCGTATTGTAAAAAATACGCCCCTGAAAATTGATAACACTACATACCCTTCATCTTCATGCCTTTCATACCCTTCATACCTTTCATGCCCTTCATACCCATAGGAACATCCTTCATGGTAACCTCATCGAATCTGAGCATCTTTTTGCCATTGTGATCCTTCATAAAGGTCTCTGCATGCTCCTTGCCTTTCACGGGCACGATCTCCATACCCATTGGACCCTTGACATCACTACCTACTATGAAATATATATCCTGGCCCTTTGCATCCACCATCTTTGTACTGTAGTATTCAGTTACATACACTGCTTCAATCTCGGACTGTGATCTCCCGGGCGCATACTTTTTCACATTGAAGTAAAATTTGAACATATCCTTGGGGCCATCAAAGAAAAAGCGAGTCCCGTCTTTCATCACGATCTCTGCTACCCAGTTTGGATAGGGTTTGACATGCATACCGCAAACAGCACATTTGTCTTTTTCAGATGGAGCTGAAGGAGAGGTAGCCATAACATTCATACTGAAAACAAATAGAAACAAAACTATTAAACCTATTGAAATCACGGATTTCTTTACCATTTCAGACCTCCTCAGGATTTTGATAGTCCTTCTTCCATAGGATGCGCAGCACATCCCTTTATGAGTGTAAAAATAATATGCAGGAAAAAAGCTTACAGGAAAGCTTCAGGTGGCCTCAAAAGGGGAGGGTTATTAAGCGATGCAAATCTCTTCACGGATGGTCTTATAAAGAAAAAAAGACTATAGATTACTGTCAGGACAAATAGGGAGATGGTAATAAAACCTCCGAAATCATTCACCAGGTCTCCCTTTACAGGAGAGCAGACATCAATGGTAAGATAATGCTTGCCACCATGAACCACGGATGTCCCATCTCTGTGAGACAATACCACAAGAGGAGGTAAGACTCCCATAATCAGCAAGGACAGAAGCAAAATCCCTGCAACATATACCCTGAGGCTTTTCATCTTACCACTCCTGTCTTCACAGGCACATCTCCTGTTTTTTCAAAGTGCAGTATAATGGTAATCTCTCCCTTCAGGTTCTCAGGCAGTCCGAAAAGCATGAGATGTCTTCCTCCAGGTTTTAGCTCCAGAGTCTCACCTGCTGGCACCTCAAAATCTTTAACCAGCTGCATTCTGCCTTTTACAATATCATGAAGCTCACAGTTCAGCTGGGGGTATTCCTTTACAGTACAACTCTTCAGCCTGTCACTACCCTTACCCTTATTGAATATTACCATAAAGGCTGCACCATTGTCACCCTCAACAAGCATCTGGGGCCATTTTATGCTGATCTCAGGAGGCCCCTTTTCAGAACAGGCAATCACAGAAAACAGAGTCAGAATCCCTACCAGAAAATACCCTATCAGTCCTTTTGATAAAATCATGCTTCCTCTTTCAGTATCCCATTGGCCATCCGATATCTCTTCTCGGTCTGACGCGCAAGATCAGAACTATGGGTTACTATGATGAATGTAATACCTTTTGCCTTGTTCATCCTTTTGAACAGATCCATTATCTCTGCCTCTGTCTCCTCATCAAGATCACCTGTAGGCTCATCAGCAAGTATTATCTCAGGATTGTTTATAAATGCCCTGGCAATTGCAGCGCGGCGCTGCTGTCCACCGCTCAGATGTGCTGGATAGGATCTGGCCTTGTCCTTGATTCCCACAATATCAAGAAGCTCCATGGCAAACTCATAGTAGTTTATCGGTTCATCCTTTGGTCTGAATGCTGTAGGCACAAGGACATTCTCTATAATGTTCAGGGTGGGAATGAGGCTGGCAAACTGGTAAATAAAATTGATCTTCCTGTTTCTCAATTCCGAAAGGTCGTTGTCACTTATAGACCATATGTCAGTTCCATCTATCCTTACAGTGCCTGAGTCAGGCTTTGTAAGCCCCCCAATCAGGCTCAGCAGTGTGGTCTTACCACTCCCTGAATGGCCTAGTATGGAGATAAATTCTCCTTTTTTTACCTCAAGATTCACATGATCAACAGCCTTTATAATGTCACTTCCCACCTTGTATGTCTTTGTAAGTTCCTTTACCTCGATCATTAAATCCTCCTAAGTGTTCAAATCTTAAATCTTAAATCAAAAATTACTCTCCTCTCCTTATTGCCTCATAGGGCTCCATACGCATGGAGCGTATAGCAGGCCAGAGTGCTGCCACAGCCCCTGTCAGAAATGATAGTAGCAGGCAACCTGCTACCAGCACTGCATATTCTGCCGCAGAAGGCCAGAGATAGGGAATATTCAGGGAAGACCTGATGAAGCCTTTGAATGCATATAAAAAGGCACCTCCCAGGACAATACCTACAATACCACCCATAATAGAGAGGATAGATGCCTCTGTCATTATCAGCCTGAATATATTGCTCTTTTTGGCACCCATGGCCCTCAAAAGACCTATCTCTCGCTGACGTTCATTAACTATCATGGAAAAGACAACTCCTATCAGTAACAAGGCCATTATCCAGAGAATTATACTGATGGAAAGTATGCTCCTGAGTAGCACAAAAAGCTGTTTTCTTACTGATGAAATGACCTGCTCTGAAACTATTGCCTTTACACCAGGGATATCATGCTCAATAAATATGGCCACCCTTTGAGGACTTATTTCAGGTTCAACCTGTACAAGTACAGTAGATATCTTGTCAATGGGAAGATTTGCTGCCTTTACACCCTTTTTGTGTTTTGACTCTTCTGCAAGCTTCTTCATTGCAGCATAAGGCATGAAAACAGAGTTATCTATGAACTTCATCCCTGTTTCCTCAAGCATCCCTACCACCTCGAAGTATTTCCCATAGAATTTTATCTTAGAACCCACATTATAGGCAGTAAGGCCTCTTCCCATTATTATCTCATCCGTCCCCAGGGGTCTTGTAAGCTCCTTTGAAAGCCACGGCATTATAGTGAAGTCATGCTTGGGGTCAAAACCTATCAATAACATATTTCCAACACTACAACATTTATATTGAGCTGTCTTCAGAAAGACCTGACTAGCGACAGCCTTAACACCCTTAACCTTTCTCACCTTATCCTCTATTGATCTGTCCATATAAAAGGTAGATGGCTCTCCAGCAAGTAGTGCTGTTTTGGCCTGTGCCTCTGCCTCTGCAGGCACAACCATAATATCAGCACCAAGTCGGGCTGTACCCTTCTCGATACTCGTTTCAACAGAATCCATTACCGTGGTTACTGAGAAAAGGGTGGCGGCCACCACCATAACAGACAGCATTATGGATATACTCCTGAAAAATTTTCTCTTGATATTTTTACGTGCTATATGTGAAAGTTTTAGCCTTTTCAAGTCCTTCTCTCCCTTCTTTATATAAATAAGTCAGAACGAAAGTATAATAACATTATTCTTATGGCTTTTGATAGAGTTGATTGACTCAAACAGGAGGTTTATTTATTTCGATAATAGGAGGAGATATAAAGGACAAATAATTATTCCACTTAACTATCCGATACCGAGGAGCGTTCACCACAATAGTACTGATAATAGGAATATAAAGAATCCCTGAGATATGAGTGAATTGAATGTTTTTTTTGCAGACATCAAAGCTCAACTGTCCTGTTTTTTGAATATTCAGATGAACAGGTAGCAAAATAAACAGGGCAATAGACAGAGACAATAGCAAAGAAATATATATTATGATCTTTCTGTTCATTATAACTATTGAAGCGATCTGTGTTAAGAATCCTGTGAGTTAGCAGGATTGGAATATATAATCTGAAGGAAAGGGTCAATGCAGACCCTTTCCTTCAGGGTTACTGATTATTCGCAGGCCTTGCTGAAGCCTCTCTCGTTCCAGTTCACATCTATGCCGCAAAGGAATGGTCTTCCACCATCTTTGTCCTCTGGAACCTCGAAACCGATCGCTCCATGACATTTCTTACAGGCTGAATAGACCTTTACAATCCTCTTTGTGTTAGCATCAATAACTACAATACCACTGTCATCCTGTTCAGGTACCTGTCTTACAGCAGCAAGGGCATATTTCCCATCAGGGGTAAAGGCAACATCATGAGGGTTACCACCGGTGATAATGAAATCCTTTACCTTACCTGTCTTGACATCAACGATACTGATTCCACCAGGAACTCCGCCTGCCTCGGCATAGCCAACACCATAGGGTTTTCCATTCTTCAGCTCATTACCCTCGGACTGCCAGAGTTCATTTGTACCTGGACGAAGCCTTGCACGATGGATAAAGTTACCAACACCTTCTATCTTCCCTATAACCTTCTTTGTCTTTACATCAACAATGCTGACAAAGCCACCTGGCATATCTGAAATATAGGCAACCTTGCCATCCTTTGAAAAAGCAATTCCGCATATGGATTTGCTTACAGGGAAGCTGTCTGCAAGCTTGTGTGTCTTGGGGTCGTAGACATAGACATGACCATCAGTCATATCACTTACCCAGATTGTACCATCAGGAGCTATAGCAGAACCACAGTGTTCCTTACCAAGTTTTACCCAATCGGTCTGTTTTCCGGTTACAAGGTCTATCTCCTTTGCATAACCATCAAGGCTGAAGACGTATAGCTTTTTCCCATCCTTGGAAAGTGTTACTGCATCGGAAGGCTTGCCATGAACTATTCTTCTTACCTCGCCTGTGGCAAGATCTACAACAGCCACATGACCACCATGACCCTGAACGTAGGCGATTCCTTTCAGGTGAGGGGCCCCCCTCGCAACATCTTTAGCCATAGAGGCAGAAACTTCACCAGCAAAAACCAAGGAAAAACCAAAGGTAATTAAAAAGGCTACAAGTAAATATACGAATAGAGTCTTTTTCTTCATACTTCCTCCCCGTTTTAGTTTGGTTTGTTTTTTCAATTGTAATCAATTGAAAATAACAAAAAATAATTTAAAAAACTTAGCCTCACCACCTCCTTTCCCTTTTAATTGTGCGCCTCATTACCTCTGACCCTGGTCATTTATATATTTTAACATAGATTAAAAAGAATACTCTTGTCAACCTAAAATTATAATTTTAGGTAATATGTTCCTGTATTTTTAAGCTACTATCATGTTTTTCCCTGCATTCTTTGCCCTTCTCATAGCGCTGTCTGCCGAGGATATGAGGTCATCCACCTTGGTCCCATCATCCGGGAAAGTCGCCACACCGATACTGACAGTACATCCTTCCCTGTTAATTGTATTATACAGGTCATTTCTTATCCTTGAGGCTATATCCAATGCAGTATTTCTGTCCGAGCCAGACAGTATAAGTACAAACTCATCTCCACCAAACCTGCATACAAAATCAGAAATCCTGGTATGCATACGCAGTCTTTCTGCAACCCTCTTTAAGAATACATTCCCGTAGAGATGCCCCTTTATGCGATTAAGTTCCTTGAAGTCATCAATGTCTATAAATAACAATGAC
>JAADHP010000241.1 GCA_013151785.1 Nitrospirota bacterium
AGGTATTGCCTTTGAAGGGCTTCAGAAAATCAAAGAGGTTCACCAGGAGGGTGAACCTGATTTTCTCCTCGGAGCATGCCATGGATGGCATGCGAGAATGACTGAGAAGGCAATACCTGTATGCCTATAAAGTTCTGACTAAAAAGTCAATCGCTATTTTAGGGATCCACCCATCTACCCATTAACTGCTTACCGGACAAAATTCTCCTGCTTGTGACAGGTTCTTGGCAATCTATGTAACAGAACATGTCAAGAAAATGTCAGGTATTGTCATAAAACAGTACGTCATTCCATTGACATAAATTTAAATAAAGTGAAATATCAAAAGATAGCATACGGGCATAGAATTTGTTTGAATTTTAAAGTGGCAAGGGGAGATGGAAATAAAGGAGAGGGACACAGGCCTGTTATAGTTCCCTAATAGAATCCATGAAGATTGAATCGATGTAACATTAAAGTTTTTTTAGTGGATAGCCGATAAATAGTTTAAGTATTGTTTTGCGGTGATAAGTTTCAGTTTCTTTGAGATTTCAAAGCAAACTCTTAAAAGAAAGGAGGCTTTGGTATGAGAGAGCAAGAAGATCACGAAAGAAGAGGCAAAAGGGTGGTTTCATTGATTCTTGTAGTTGTAGCACTCCTGTTCCAGCTTGCAGGCTGTGGAGGTGGTGGATCTTCAAGTGGGTCCTCTGGTGGTGGGTCATCAAATGGTGGAACTGTTCAGGGTTCTGGAAATTAATAAAAGGAGGAGAATATGTTTGTATTAAAACGACAATATCTCATTATATTGTTTCTAATGATAGTATTGGCTATACCAGGAAAGAGCTTTGCACTTACAGCTGGTGCTACCTATAGTGTTACACTTGAGAAGATGAACAGTGATGGAACATTAACTGAAGTAGGCACCACAACCGTAACAGCAGATAGTCAGGGCAAAATAACCTTTAACTTTACAGATGTGCCAACCAATCCAACAACCCACTTTCTTGTCATAACTGTTAAGGATTCAAAAAACAACGTTGTCAGGAGGTCATTTGTACCTGCTCCACCTCAGGGAGGTACAACCGAGCTTGGTGTAAACAATCTTTCTGACAAGCAGACGGATATCCTTCAGGCTGCATCCCTTGTTGGTTCTGACGATCCCATCGTTATTGCCTTTGGGCTTATATTCACGAGAACACCATACCTTACTGACTCAGACATTCAAAATATCGCTTATCTCGGGAATGAATGTATTATCAATGGCTTTGAGAAGTTTCTTACAGATAATGGAGTTACCAGTTCACAGTTGACGGCATTTAAGGATGCACTGGCCTACAATGCAAACGGAAAGGATCTCAGCGATTTTACTGCACTCTTCAAATCTGCAGTTGACAACCCTGCACAGGCTGAGGATGACATGTCCAGGGCTGCAGGACTGATTGCAGATATCTTTATTGATGCAGCAGCAGAGGCAGGAATAGATCTTGCCCTTGTCCTTGCAGCAGATGATGCTGCTGGTGGGATTGCTGACAGTGGTGCAGGTGCCCAGTATTTCCAGAACCTTTCATCACAATTCCAGACAGCCATCAACCAGTCCATGATGACCTTCCATATGAGGCTTGCATTTGTGCGTCTTGCAAAGGAATATGCTGAGGCAATGACAGCACTTAATGCATCAGGTACACAGGTTGAAACATTCAATACTGCAATGAGTAACCTCTTTACAGCCATGGAGACACTGGATAAGAAGTATGCCAAGTACTTTACAGACCCTGAGAATAACCCAATGACTCAACAGGTTCAGCAACAGATGGATAGTGACTACTCACAGGCCTTTACCACCTTCATGACCGCCATTACCTCTACGGATGCGGATATTGCCCAGATGCGACAGAATATGGCCAATGCACTTAACATATCAGTTAGCCAGCTACCTTCAGATGTGGGCAAATACTATGACTATACAGGTCAGTATGTTAACTGGCCAATTCCTCAGGTTGTAGTGACTAACTGGGTTGCAGGTATCCTCTCTGCAGGCGGTGACCTTACATACACCCGCCTTGATGATAGCACCTATCCCATTCCAGACAGTATGGGGTGGCTTGGGGTGTGTAGTGACACCAATTATGCAGATCAGCAGAGTTGTGAGAGCAATGGTGGCACCTGGACTAAACAGCGTACTGACTATACACAGATGGGATTTCCGCTTTCCTTTGCTGCACTCATGGGCATTCAGGAAGATGTGAATATAGCTGAGATGACCCGTGACTATCTCTACGATCAGAACAACCCTCAGACAAATGGGCAACCCACATGGGAGCAGGAGCGGCAGGCAAAGCTTGTGCTTGTTAATACTCTGAACGCTATTATCAGTAACATTGGTGGTACAACTGATGGAAATACAGCCATCTCAAATGCACAGAAAAAGGCCCTTGTAAGGCTTATGCTCCCCCCCAATCCTAACTAAGGCACAACCAGGAGGGGACCTGCTCCCTTCCTGGTTCCACCTTTCAAAAAGACATCTGTATTTTATGTTCATGAAAAAAATTTACAAAAAATGATAAAGTATAAAGCATGATAAACAGAGCTATTATAGTTATAAATATAATAATACCTCTGCTTTTACTTACCTCCTGTAATACTTCACCAGTAATCATGTCAGCCAATAAAGATAAAATGCCTATTAACCAGACTGTGGCCTATGTTTTTGATGGAATAGAACTGAAAAAGATTTTTCCAGACAATGATAATAGGCTTATAATACACCACAATGTGTCTGAAGGATACCATGGTGTGGTATTTATAACAGGAGAGGGACATTTCCCGGTAGTGGTTCCTTTTAAGAGTACCGGAGGGGTTTTAGAAATCAAATCAATAAAACTACAAATGATTAAAGATAAAAGGAAGGGTATTTTAACAGGCGTTGTCTATACACCTGTAGTGGGAGGAAAATTGAGGGAGCATAGAGGCATTAAAAGGCTCTTCAGTGATGAAGAGGTAAGGATATTCAATAATAAGCATTTATACACGGTAAAGACAGACAAAAGAGGGGTATTTACCATCCTTCTGCCTGAGGGTGAATACAGTATAACTTCAGGTAGCAAACAGGCTGGTAAAATAAGAATAAAATCTGGCAGGACAACAATAAAGAATATACAGAAAGGACTGGTATTGATAGACTGATGAGCCCCGGAAGCAAGACATACTGTAAAAAAACATTTCTGGTTGTTATATCATTGTTTTTATCACTGTTTGTTTTTCTGCAGCTATCACATTCAACAACGGCATCTGCCATTGAAGAACTGAACAGTCCAAAAGAGATCAGTAGCACCATATTAATACAAAAGGCCTACAGCGCAGGAGAGCTTGATTATCAGACAGCACTCAACTACAAGCTATATGCAATATTCAAAAAGAACAGACTCCCAAAGGTCTTCCAGTCAGATGCTCCCATAAAGTCAGCCACTGCTGTGATAATGGAAGCAATCAACCATTCAGATCTCTTATTCAAGGAAAACGAGTTTATCCTTTACAGACCCACAGATACCAATGATCCTGACTACTATGGAGATGACATAACAGTACTGACCTATGATAGTCCAGGAGGACATTTCAAGATCCATTATACAGAAGACAATAAAAATGGCGACGCAGTGTATGGGTATGACGGAGACCCCAGTACTATTCCTCAGTATGTAACAAACCTTGCCACCTATCTTGATAATGCATGGGATCAGATTATTACCACGATGGGATATACTCCACCACCTGATGATGGCACTCTGGGAGGGGATGGCAGGCTTGATGTTTATCTGCTTGATCTGGGTGCCTATGGATATACTGCCTATGAAAGTGGCACCTCCACAGTATATATTGTTATCGAGAATGACTTTACAGGGTTTCCAGAAAACCTTGATACTGATCAGAGGATGGGTTCATTAAAGGTGACTGCCGCCCACGAGTTCTTCCACACATCACATTTCCAATACACTACAGATACAGCCAATCTCTGGTGGATGGAGGCAACATCTACATGGATGGAGGATGTAATCTACCCCTCAGTAAAGGACTATCTGAACTATACGGGCTTTAAATATGATGATGCAAATGATAATGGCCAGTGGGATAGTGGTGAGACCTACTACAAGATAGACGGTGTAACTGTGGCAGGCACCACAGGAAGACCCAGCAGATGGTTTGACCAGCCTGAATACTCCCTTGATTCTCTTTCTGGCACCCATGAATACGGAACCACAATATGGGCAAAATACCTTTCAGAGACCTATGGAAACAGCATAATAAAATCCATATGGGATGATATCGGAGGCGGAGATATTGCACTTACCGCCATATCCAATGTCCTCACAGCACAGGGAACCACCCTTGCTGATGTATTCAGGGCATTCCAGGTGGCAAATTATAACAGAGATTATGTGGATGGCAACTATTATCCTATCATCAGACATGAGGCTACATATACATCATATCCTCAGAACATAACCGGAACCCTTGACCATCTGTCAAGCCACTTCTATGCCTTCAAGCCTGATAGCTCATCATCTTCATTGAAGCTTACTTTCAATGGAATGAATTCAGGTAATCTTGCAGTCAGGCTTATTCTTAAAAGGTCATCAGGTGGAGAGGATATACAGGATGTTACACTGGATAGTGCCTCTGTAAGTAAAACCATTGACAACTTTGGCACTGCTTCCACTTATTCCAGGGTGGTTATGATAATAATGAATAAATCGGAATCCCAGGATGGAGAGTCCTATTCTGTAACAGCAGAGAAGACATCTTCCAGCTCCTCCAAGAGCGGAGGTGGAGGCGGTGGAGGAGGATGCTTCATTGCAACCGCTGCCTATGGGAGTTATCTTGCTCCCGAGGTGATGGTTTTAAGAGACTTCAGGGACAGATATCTACTTACCAATTCCCCTGGTAGAATCTTTGTTGAACTCTACTACAGATATTCACCTCCCATGGCAGACTTCATAAGCAGGCATGATACATTGAGATTTATCACAAGGGTTGGCCTTACTCCTCTTGTATATGCCATAAAATACCCCTATGGTCTGGCAGGAGTGATACTTGTTGTCATCACAGGTGTAATAGTGAAAAGGAAGAGAAGGTAGTGGATTTTTACATGGATTTAGCTCTGAGCGCTACCTGGCTACGAGTTTCCTTACATGTTTATCCTCTTTACTGAATCCAATATAACAAGAAGAGTTATCCCGCAGGTATGTTCAAATAATACTGGATTTTATTATATTATTTATATTAAAGTTATAGTTATCAGGACATCTTAAAAAGTTGAGTAAAAGAGATATAATGCAGGAGAGGGTCAAAAAACAGTTTGCTTTCCTCAGGGATCTCCTTTCAAAAAAATCCCGCAATTCTCTGAGTATCAAACTCATTGTTGCAATTGGTACCCTGGTTCTGATAGGCAGTTCTATCTTCTGGTATATGATAATTATCAGGGGAGAGAGGGATTTTATCAGTACAGCAATCCAGAAGACCTCTGTATGTGCCAACCTGATGGAGCAGAGCCTCAGAGTCAATATGATGAGGGGGCATATTGATGTGATCCAGGAGATACTGGAAAAGATAGGCACTACAGAGAACATAATCAACATAAATATATATAAACATCCTGACGGGGATATTGTCTTTTCAGCGAAAAAGGAGAATCTAAGGAAGAAGATGCCCTCTGAATCCCTGGAATGCCGGCTCTGTCACAAAAGCAAGAGACAATTGACAACCCTTGATAAAAAGAGATGGTCAATCTACGAGGTTGAGGGCCAGAAGGTCCTCATGCTTGCAGTCCCGATAATCAATGAGAAGGGATGTGTCACATCAATGTGTCATTCAGGACAGGCAAAGCAAAGGTTCCTTGGGGTGCTCGAGGCTGAGTATTCAATGGCTGATCTTGATCTTACCCTTAAGAGACAGAAGATTTTTACACTTACCTTTGGTATTATCTTTACCTTCTTCTGCTGTGTTGTGCTCTGCATTATTCTGTGGAAATTGATTATCAAGCCGATCACACTGCTGGCAGAAGGTATGGAGAAGGTCACAAAGGGTGAGCTTGACCACAGGATAGAGATAAACACCAAGGATGAGATGGGAATGCTTGCAAGGACATTTAATGAAATGACAAAGGAGTTAAAGGTTGCAAGGGAAAGACTTGAAAACTGGGCAAAGGAACTGGAAGAGGAGGTCAGGAAAAAGACAGAGGAGATAAGAAGGGGTCAGGAACAGATGATTCATACCGAGAAATTGGCCTCCCTTGGAAGGATGGCAGCAGGAGTTGCCCATGAACTCAACAGTCCTCTTACAGGAATAGTGACCTTTGCACATCTGATGCTCCAGAGAATCCCACCCGAGAACAAGATGGACAGGGAGGACCTTGAAGTAATAATTGAACAGGCAGAAAGATGCTCAAAGATAATAAAAGGCCTCCTTGGTTTCTCAAGGGCCCTGCCTGCTGAAAAGTCGGACATCAGGATTAATGACACTATCAGACATGTTATTGACATGGTAAAGAATCAGGCCAAGTTCCATAACATCAAGATCATTACCGACCTCAGCCCTGACCTGCCTGAAATCAAGGGAGATGCCTCACAGCTACAGCAGGTCTACATGAATCTCCTGATAAATGCTGCTGATGCAATGAATGACCGTGGAGAAATAAGAATAGCCACCCGACTGATCAAAGAGGATGGTGTTGATTATATTGAGATAGAGTTCACTGATAATGGTCCTGGAATACCTGAAGAGTACATGGGCCGTCTTTTTGAACCCTTCTTTACCACAAAGCCTGTTGGAAAAGGTACAGGCCTTGGTCTGTCTGTCAGCCATGGAATAGTAAGGAAACACGGTGGTCATATTATCGTAAAAAGTAAAGTGGGCGAGGGTACAACCTTTTTGATCAGGCTTCCTGTAAGACCTGAATCAAAAGAAGGTTAGAGTTATACCCTATGGCCACTCTGTATACAGGATATTGATGTGAAGATTATGGAAAAGAGGCAACAGGAAGCCCTTCAAATGACTAAGGAGCATAAGCCAGATAGAACTGCATGGATCCTTATAGTGGATGATGAAGAGATTGTACG